>JALSLI010000020.1 GCA_026988395.1 Flavobacteriaceae bacterium
TTATTCTGATAGAGAACTAAAAAATCCGTTTTATGTAGATAATGCTGATATTCAATTCAATACAAATACCATAAAATTAACTGATTTTAAAGCAAAAACCGGTAAAAGTGATGTCCGGGCAACCGGTACATTAGATAATTTATACGCTTTTCTATTCGATGATAAAAAATTAAAAGGGAATTTTAAGATGACTTCATCTAATTTTGTAATTAGTGACTTTTTAATGGAGGAATCTAATGTTACTCAAACCGAAAAAACCTCCGGTTCTACCGAAAATCTTAAAATACCTGATTTTTTAGACATTACAACAACTGCAAAAGCAAAACGTGTGGTTTATGATGATATCGTTTTAGAAGATATTTCTACTTTGATGAAAATTAAAGATCAAAAGGCGATTTTAACGAATACAAAAGCCAAAATGATGAGAGGGCAAGCAACTTTTGATGGTTTTGTGGATACCAAACAATCACCTGCAAAATTCAAATTTAATTTAGACTTAAATAAATTTGATATTGCTACTTCGTTTTCTGAAATAGAAACTTTTCAAAAATTAGCTCCTATTGCAAATGCTGTTAAAGGAAAATTTAATTCCGATTTTAGTATTTCCGGAAATTTAAAAGATGATTTTACTCCGGATTTATATTCATTAAGCGGAAAAATTTTGGCACAACTTTTTGTAAAAGATGTAAATGAAAGTGCAAATCCGTTGTTTACAGCTTTGACTTCTCAGTTAAAGTTTATCGATTTAAAAAAGATTAATTTTAACAAATTAAAAACGAAATTAGAATTTAAAAACGGAAAAGTAAACGTAAAACCATTTGATATAAAATACAAAGATATTACGATTCACGTTAAAGGCTCTCATGGTTTTGATAAATCATTGCTTTATCATTTAAATATGGATTTACCTGCCAAATACCTAGGTAAGGAAGCACAAACAATGCTTGCAAAATTAACAAATATGAATAAAGATACAATAAAAGTACCTTTATATACACTTATCAAAGGTACTTTTGATAAACCTATTGTTAAAGCAAATTTTGAACAAGCTATTAAAGAATTAGCTGTTAAAGTTGTAAAATATCAAAAGCAACAACTACTTAATCAAGCAACTAATCAGGTTGAAAATGTTGTAGATGATGTTTTGGCAAATACCGGTTTAGATAGTATTTTACCTGTAAAAAGTGATTCCACAAAAACAAACCCTAAAGATATTATTACTCAAGGTGTTTCAAATGTTTTAGGAAATCTTTTTAAAAAGAAAAAGAAAGATACGACCAAATAATTTTTAGAGTTAATAGAAAAATAAGTACATTTGTAACACTCAATTAATACTAAATGTCTATCGATAAATTTATAGCTACACCACTGGATAGTGCAGTTTTAGAAACCAAAAAACAATATGCTTTTTATTTTAAATTGGTAAAACATGCCTTTTCGGAAGTATTAAATATCATTAAAGACAACCGAATTTTAACCGAACAAGAACAAGTCTATTTTAAACAATATACGGAGTTACTTTTGTACTCACTTGAGGCACTACGCGTAAAATATTTATACGATAATGAAGAAAAAATGCGAATCGATTTAACCGAATCGGGATTTCCTAATTATATGGAGTTCCGTTATTTGGTAAATGATTTGGATTTGCGAAAAGAATTTTTACATAAATTACCAAAAGTAGAAGATTTAAAAGAGGAGTTTTTAGAAACTTTATTCGAAAAAAAAGAACCGGTAAGTTCACGTAAACTACATCAAGCAGCAAGTATTGTTTATTATTCTAGTATAGATAATCGTTTGATTTTTAAACGTTTTGTGCAAGGCAAAATAAGCAAAACAAAAAGTTACAATTCGCAATATATAGTAAGTTGGAGTTTTTATGATATTACATATAATCGCCCGTTTATCTGTTTTTTATATTTTGATTATGACGGAAAAAATATAGATGATTATAAAGAAAAAATATATGATGTCTTAAAAATATCTGCTGATAGAAGTATAAATTTAGATACAATTGCTTATTTAATTGATAAAAAATTGTCTAAAATTCACCCTAAAAGGATAAAAAAAATAGATTTAGGTCCTTTACACAACATTTTTGCTAAAGATGAAAATATCTACACACATACTTTACTAACCGAAATCGCAAATAAAACCATTGCTCCTGAAGCGTTTAGTTTATCATTAAGTGTTGAAGAAGCTTTCTCAGAAGGTTCTTTTAAAGAAGGTTCTTTTTTTAACAAACAAGAATTACAAATCTGGAAAGTTGAAAAACCAAAAAATTACTTATTTGCTCCTCATAAAGTAACACAATTGTTTTATAATAAAATTCCTGATGTAATTAATCTGCTTTCAAAACCACCATTTGATGTTGGGATGTTAAAAGAAATGGAATAATCTTTATACCTTAAATTTAACTAATCACGCCACTACCAATCAATTCGTCTTCTAAATACCAAGCAGCAAATTGGCCTTCTGTAATAGCAGATTGTTTGTTTTCAAAAAGTAAATATAAACCCTCTTTTGTTTTGTGTAAGGTAGTATTTTCTAATGGCTGGCGATATCGTATTCTTGCCTTAACGGAAAGAGATTCACCATCTTTAAGCATTAAATCTTCACGAATATAATGAATATCTTCATTTTCTATAAACAACGCTTTTCGATATAATCCGGGATGATTCTTGCCTTCACCGGTATAAATAATGTTGTTTTCTACATCGGTATCAATTACAAATAAAGGTTCTTTTGTGCCACCAACAGCCAAACCTTTTCGTTGCCCTTTGGTAAAAAAATGTGCACCTTGATGCTTACCTACTATTTCACCGTCATTTGGAGAATACTTGATTTTTTGTGCATAAAATTTTAATTCCGCTTCTTTATCTTTAAACAAAGGAATTTCTTGTTTGTATAAAGTAGAATCCGGCGGAATAGTAATAATAACACCTTCTTTTGGTTGTAGTTTTTGTTGTAAAAATTCCGGTAAACGTACTTTTCCGATAAAACATAATCCTTGTGAATCTTTTTTATCTGCTGTAATTAAATCTAATTCTTGTGCGATTTTTCTAACTTCCGGTTTGGTGAGTTCGCCAATAGGAAAAAGCGATTTTGCTAATTGTTCTTGTGATAATTGGCAAAGAAAATACGATTGATCTTTATTATTATCTTTTCCGGCAAGCAATCTATGAATTTCGGTTTGGTCTTTTTTTATGGTGTTTTTTCTGCAATAATGACCTGTTGCAACAAAATCGGCACCTAAATCCAATGCAATTTTCATAAATACATCAAATTTAATTTCGCGATTACATAATACATCCGGATTTGGCGTTCTCCCTTTTTCGTATTCGTTAAACATATAATCTACAATACGTTTTTGGTACTGTTCGCTTAAATCTACTACTTGAAATGGAATGCCAAATTTTTCGGCAACCAACATTGCATCGTTGCTATCTTCAAGCCAAGGACATTCGTTAGATATGGTAACCGATTCGTCGTGCCAATTTTTCATAAAAAGACCAATTACCTCGTAACCCTGTTCTTTTAATAAATGTGCGGCAACACTAGAATCAACACCTCCGGAAAGACCTACAACAACTCGTTTCAATTTTTGTTTATTTTTTAGATTGCAAAAATACGCTAACTATCCGGAATAAAAAAACTGCCAAATTAAGAAGTAAGGGAAATTTCTCTTTGGCAGTTCAAACTAACAACTATTTTTTTCTGATACAAATGTAAGCGAGAGATAAAAATTACAAAAGAGGAAAAATCCCCTTTTTTTTAAAAGTTTTATCATAAATAAAAAAACTGTCAAATCAAGAAATAAGGGGATTTCTCTTTGACAGTTCAAACTAACAACTATTGTTTTACAAAGCAAATGTAGATACATTTATTTTATAGATTACAAGGGTTTTTCCCCTTTTTTAAAAAAGTTAATATTTTTGATTATGAAAAATGGATTTACTATCTTGCACGCCTTAAAACAGATAGATGAAGAACATTAGAAATTTTTGTATTATAGCTCATATTGATCATGGAAAAAGCACGCTGGCAGACAGGTTATTGGATTTTACCAATACTGTAACCCAACGAGAAAAACAAGATCAACTATTAGATAATATGGATTTAGAGCGTGAACGTGGAATCACGATAAAATCTCATGCCATTCAGATGGATTATGAATATAAGGGTGAAAAATTTGTTTTAAATTTAATTGATACTCCCGGACACGTAGATTTTTCTTACGAAGTATCGCGTTCTATCGCTGCTTGCGAAGGTGCTTTGTTAATTGTAGATGCAGCGCAAAGTATTCAGGCACAAACAATTTCTAATTTGTATTTGGCATTAGAAAATGACTTGGAAATTATTCCGGTTTTAAATAAAGTGGATTTACCTAGTGCCAATCCCGAAGAAGTTAGTGATGACATCGTAGATTTATTAGGTTGTGATTTAGAAGATATCATTCACGCCAGTGGTAAAACAGGTCAAGGTATGGAAGAAATTCTGAAAGCGATTATCGAAAAAATTCCACCACCTAAAGGAGATCCAAAAGCACCATTACAAGCATTGATTTTTGATTCCGTTTACAACACTTTTAGAGGTGTAGAAACCTATTTTAAAGTAGTAAACGGTGAAATTAAAAAAGGAGAAAAAATTAAATTTTTATCCACCGGAAAAGAATATAATGCAGATGAAGTAGGTACATTACACTTAACCCAAACACCAAAAGATAAAATTTCAACAGGTGATGTTGGCTATTTAATTACAGGTATTAAACAAGCGAGTGAAGTAAAAGTAGGAGATACCATAACCGATGCAATTAATCCTACAAAAGAACGAATTGATGGTTTTGAGGAAGTAAAACCAATGGTATTTGCAGGAATTTATCCTGTTGAAACCGAAGAATTTGAAGAGTTAAGAGCTTCAATGGAAAAATTACAATTAAATGATGCTTCTCTGGTTTGGCAACCGGAAAGTTCGGCTGCTCTTGGTTTTGGCTTTCGATGTGGTTTTCTAGGAATGTTGCACATGGAAATCATTCAAGAACGTTTGGAAAGAGAATTCGGTATGACCGTAATTACAACAGTACCAAATGTATCCTATCATGCCTACACCAAAAAACATCCGGACAAACCAATTTTAGTAAATAATCCAAGCGATTTACCGGATCCTTCTACACTAGATAGAGTGGAAGAACCGTTTATAAAAGCTTCAATAATTACAAAATCCGATTATGTTGGTCAAGTGATGACTTTATGTATTGAAAAAAGAGGATTGATAACCAACCAAACCTATTTAACAACTGATAGAGTAGAACTTTCGTTTGATATGCCCTTAGCGGAAATTGTTTTCGATTTTTATGACCGTTTAAAAACCGTTTCAAAAGGGTATGCTTCTTTTGATTATCATCCAATTGGTATGCGACCATCTAAATTAGTAAAAGTAGATATTTTACTTAACGGAAATAGTGTAGATGCACTTTCGGCACTAATTCATGCAGATAATGCACAGTATATAGGAAGAAAAATGTGTGAAAAATTGCGACAATTAATTCCGCGTCAACAATTTGACATTCCTATTCAAGCGGCAATTGGTGCTAAAATCATTGCTCGTGAAACCATTAAGGCTTTACGAAAAGATGTTACAGCCAAATGTTATGGAGGAGATATTTCGCGAAAGCGTAAATTATTGGAAAAACAGAAAAAAGGGAAAAAACGAATGCGTTTGGTGGGAAATGTAGAAATTCCGCAAAAAGCATTTATGGCAGTTTTAAAATTAAACGATTAGATTTATGCATGCTTTTAATATAGTAGATTATAAAGGATGCATTGGAAACAATTATTACATAAAAAAGATAAAATGGTATTACATTTGTAGTCTTAAAGAAATAAAAAAATGATAGAAACAGACATACTTATAATCGGTGCCGGACCAGTTGGTCTTTTTACCGTGTTTGAAGCAGGATTATTAAAATTAAAATGTCACTTAATTGATGCATTACCAATGGTTGGAGGTCAATTAGCCGAAATTTATCCTAAAAAACCAATTTATGATATTCCCGGTTATCCAAGCGTTTTAGCAGGTGATTTAATAAAGAATTTAGAGGAACAAATTGCTCCGTTTCAACCTAATTATACTTTGGGTGACCGTGCTGAAACTCTTGAAAAATTAGAAGATGGTACTTTTATTGTAACTACTAAAAGCGGTAAAAAACATCACGCTCCTGTAGTTGCTATTGCCGGAGGCTTAGGTTCTTTTGAGCCTAGAAAACCACCAATCCCAAATATTAAAGACTATGAAGATAAAGGAGTTGCTTATTTTGTAAGAAATCCGGAGATATATCGCGATAAAAAAATAATCATAGCAGGTGGAGGAGACTCTGCATTAGATTGGTCTATTTATTTAACCGATGTAGCAAAGGAAGTTACACTTGTACATAGAAGAACCGAATTTAGAGGAGCCTTAGATTCCGTTGAAAAAGTAAAAGAATTGGTAAAAGAAGGCAAAATCAATCTGTTAACAAATTCCGAAGTTATCGGAATTAATGGTAAAGATAAAGTAGAATCCGTTATTGTAAAACATAAAACCGATGGCGAAAAAGAAATTGAAGTAGATGCTTTTTTACCATTATTCGGACTATCACCTAAATTAGGACCAATTGCAAATTGGGGATTAGAAATTGAAAAAAATGCTATAAAAGTTGATAATTGTACGGATTACAGTACAAATATTCCCGGTGTTTTTGCTATTGGAGATGTAAATACATATCCCGGAAAATTAAAATTGATTCTTTGTGGTTTTCACGAAGGAACGATTATGATACAATCTGCTTATAAAATTGTGCATCCTGATGCTAAAAAATTAGTGATGAAATATACAACCGTTTCCGGAATTACCGGTTTTGACGGTGTAAAAAAAGAACAGAAAAAAGCAATTACCAAGAAAATAGATTAGATAATGGAGGAAAATACCATAAAAGTAAAAATAATCGATAGAGAAGGAGTGGAACACGTTGTTGATACACCAACAGATATGAATATGAATGTAATGGAATTGGTGCGTGCATACGAACTTGCACCTGAAGGAACTATTGGTATTTGTGGTGGAATGGCAATGTGTGCATCTTGTCAGTGTTATGTTAAAACTCCCGATTTACCCTTGCCGGAAATGAGCGAAGATGAAGAAGATATGCTAGATCAAGCATTTAATGTTAAAGAAAATAGTCGTTTAGGTTGCCAAATTCATCTTACCAACGAATTAGATGGATTAGAGGTAGAATTAGCTCCTTTTGTTGAAGAAGATTAAATTTTTAATTAAACAACGTACTGTGTCATTCAGAACAAAGCGACAAATCTAATAGTTTCATTTTTTATTTGTTCATATAGTTTAGTTAGAATCGTAAATCCGTAAAAGTTTTCGTTACAAAAAAACCTTTGCGGATTTGTTATAATAGTGTAAATTGGCACTTTAAATTTTAAAATAATGATAAGAAAATTTTTTTTAATTGTTTTAGCATTTTTGGCTATAAACACTTTCGCACAAAAAAAAGAATTAACCCTTAAAGATGCAGTTTTAGGTTACAGCAAAGGATTGTATCCTAAAAATTTAAACCGATTGCAATGGATAGACGATAATTCTTATATCTATAATGACAATGATGCTTATATAGTTAAAAAAGTTTCTGATAATACGGTTTCTTTAAAAATTAGTTTAAAAGATTTTCAAAAAGGATTTCCTAAATTAAAGCGTTTACCTCGTATTTTGGCTATTGATGCTAACAAAATGTACTTTAAAACAGGAAATTCAGTTGTTTCTTACGATTATCATTCGCCTGCTGTTCTTTCTAAAATTACATTCGATAAAAAAGGACAAAATACCGATTTAAATACAAATAAAAATCTTGTAGCGTATACTGTAGAAAACAATTTATATATTGCAAATACCGGTAATTCTAAAATTCCGGTAACGGAAATTGAGGATAAAAATATTGTAAGCGGACAAGCAATTGCACGTTATGAATTTGGCATTACTAAAGGTACATTTTGGTCACCAAATGCAAATTATTTGGCATTTTATCAGAAAGACGAATCTAATGTAACTAATTACCCGTTAGTTGATATTACCACATATCCTGCAAGTCTTAAAAATATTAAATATCCTATGGCAGGGCAAGGTTCCGAAATTCCTAAAATAGGTATTTTTGATGTAGCAAAAAAGAAGACACATTATTTAAAAATTGATACTTCCGATGAGCATTATTTAACCAATTTATCTTGGTCTCCGGATGAAAAATATGTTTTTGTTGCTGAGGTAAATCGTGCTCAAAATCATATGGAATTAAATATGTACAATGCCGTAACAGGAAAAAAAGTAAGAACTTTATTTACTGAAGATAATGATAAATGGGTAGAACCCGAAACTCCGGCTCTTTTCTTACCAAATAACAAAAAGGAATTCATCTGGATTAGCGAAAGAGATGGCTTTAAAAATTTATATTTGTATTCAATCAAAGGAAAGTTAAAAAAACAATTGACCAAGTTTACATTTCCGGTAAAATCTATTTTAGGATTTGATAAATCCGGAGAAAATGTAATTGTTTCTGCAACCGGAAAAGACGCTAGAGACACCCATTTTTTTAAAGTGAATTTAAAATATGGCGAAATAACAAAACTTACTTCTAAAAAAGGAATGCATAACGGACAATTAAAAGGAAATAATATTTTAGATAATTTTTCAAGCTTGCAAATTCCGCGTGAAATTAGTATTATTAATTTAAAAGACGGACAAGAAGAAACGATATTTGTAGCTCAAAATCCGTTGCAAGATTATAAAACAGCCACAACCGAATTCCTTACGCTTTATGCAAATGATGGAAAACCATTATATGCAAGAATGATTAAACCGTCAAATTTTGATTATAACAAAAAATATCCGGTTTTAATTTATGTTTATGGAGGTCCGCATGCGCAATTAGTTACAAACCGTTGGTTAGGAGGTGCACCACTTTGGATGAATTGGTTTGCAAATCAAAAAGATTATATTGTATTTACATTAGATAACCACGGTTCGGAAAACAGAGGATTTGCTTTTGAAAGTGTTATACACAGAAACACAGGGCAAGCTGCTATGGAAGATCAAATGAAAGGCGTAAATTATCTAAAAAAATTACCTTATGTAGACGCAAACAGAATAGCCGTTCACGGTTGGTCTTACGGAGGTTTTATGACCAATTTATTAATGACCAAACAACCAAATACTTTTACAACAGGAGTTGCCGGAGGTCCGGTTACCGATTGGAAATATTATGAGGTAATGTACGGCGAACGCTATATGGATACACCTCAAGAAAACCCCGAAGGTTATAAAAATACGAGAATTGCTAATTTTATCCGGAATTTAAAAGGGAAATTGTTACTAATTCACGGTAGTGTAGATCCAACAGTTGTGCCGCAACACAGCATGACTTTACTAAAAGCGGCGGTAGATAAAGAAGTGCAGTTGGATTTCTTTACTTATCCTATGCACAAACACAACGTTCGTGGTAATGATAGAGTACATTTAATGCAAAAAGTATTGGATTATATTTTGGAAAATAATAAATAAGATAAGTGAAAGATGCCAAAGAATATATCGAAAAATTTTTAGATTACGAACTGTTTAAAGTTAATAATTTCGACTTAACAGTAGGGAAAATTGTTGGCATTATTTTAATCATTACAATTACGAAACTACTTGTAAACAGAATTAAAAAAATTATTTACCATTCCGATAGATTCAAAGATTACGATAGAGGTAATCTCTATTCCTTAGTGCAAATTATTACCTATGTTATTTGGATTTTTGCAATTATTGTTATTTTAGATACTATTGGTTTACACATTACGGCAATTATTACAGGTTCAGCGGCTTTATTAGTAGGAGCAGGTTTTGGTTTAAAACAAACATTTAATGATTTTTTTTCCGGAATTATTTTATTAATTGAAGGAGCAACAAGAGTAGGAGATATTGTCGAGGTTGACGGCGAAGTATTAAAATTAACAAAAATAGGTTTACGTACTTCCGAAGCAATTAATCGTGATAATATTGTGGTTATTGTTCCAAACTCTAAAATCACAACTGATAAAGTAATTAACTGGACACATCATTCCAAAGTAATCCGCTTTCATATTTCTGTGGGAATTGCTTATAGCAGCGATGTAGATTTAGCTGTAAAATTACTCGAAGAAATTGCAAATAAGCATCCTAATACTGTTCAAAAGGATAAAACCGAAGCACGTTTTGTAGATTTTGGGAGCTCTTCCTTAAATTTTGAGTTACTTTTTTTTAGTGAAAATGCTTTTAGAATAGAAAAAGATAAAAGTGAAATCAGAAAAGAAATCAATAATGTTTTTAATGAAAAAGGAATTGTGATAGCATTTCCGCAATTGGATGTACATTTAGATTATAAAAATAAAGAGTTGAAATAATGAAGGATATCGAAAACAGAAAAGACATCGAATTATTAGTAAATAAATTTTACGATAAAGTAAATGCAGACGATAAAATAAGTAAATTCTTTAATGAAATAGTTAAAGTAGATTGGAATTTACATTTACCAAAAATGTATGATTTTTGGGAGACTTTATTGTTTGGTAAAAAAGCATTTAAAGGGAATCCAATGCTTGTACATGTATTGATTTCAAGGCAAGAAATGATTGAGCAAGAGCATTTTAATCAATGGCTTTCTTTATGGAGAGCAACAATAGATGAAAATTTTAAAGGTAAAACAGCTGAAATGGCTTACCAAAAAGCACAACAAATAGCAAGTTTAATGGCGTTTAAAGTAAAGCAAAACGTATAATTTAGCCGCAAAAATGCATAAAATTGCTTTGTTAAATAAAATTTTTAACCGCTAATAAGGTGTTTTTTAAGAGCATGGCGATAGTCATCGGGCCAACACCTCCGGGAACAGGAGTGATGTAAGATGCTTTTTTGCTAACACTATCAAAATGAACATCACCTGCCAAGCGGTAACCGCGTTTTTTTGTTACATCTTTTACTCTTGTAATTCCTACATCGATAATAACAACACCATCTTTTACCATTTCACCGGTTAAAAATTCCGGGAAACCGATTGCTGCAACAATAATATCGGCTTTTTTTGTAAAATCACGTAGATTTTTGGTTCGGCTATGACAGAGTGTAACTGTTGCATTTCCAACTTTTCGTTTTTGACTCAGTAAAATGCTTATTGGTCTTCCTACAATATGACTTCTGCCCAAAACAACCACATTTTTACCCTGTGTTTCAATTTTATAACGTTCTAATAGTTCTAAAATTCCAAATGGAGTTGCCGGTAAAAATGTTGGTAATTCCAAAGTCATTTTCCCAACATTTGTCGGATGAAAACCATCGACATCTTTATTTGGATTTACAGCTATTAAGACTTTTTGTTCATCGATATGTTTTGGTAGTGGTAATTGTACAATATAACCATCTATATCGTTATTATTGTTTAAGTTTTCAATTTCTTGAAGCAATTGTTCTTGCGAGATAGTATCTTTTAAATGAATTAAAGTGGAATTAAATCCAACCTTATCACAAGCTTTAACTTTGCTGTTAACATAAGTAAGACTAGCACCATCATTTCCAACTAAAATGGCAGCGAGATGTGGAACTTTTAGCCCTTTTGATTTTAAAATTTCAACCTCTCTTGCAATTTCATTTTTAATGTCGTTAGCTGTTTTTTTTCCGTCTAAAATTATCATCGCTTGGCGTTTTTAAAATCATCCAAATTTACAAAAAAATAACATCAAAATATATGAATAAAATAAAATATTCCTTTCTAAAAAGAATTAGTTTACTGCTAAATTAGGTAACAAAATAATAATATTTGTATGTATTGGTATAACTTTAAAATATTTTTAAAATGAAAACAAAAATTACTCTTTTAGTTGCTTTAAGTGTACTATTTTTTAGTAAAGCACAAACAACAAAACATGCGGTAACTCAAGTAGATGTTTACGATACATCAACTACACCTGAGTATGTTAAAAACACCAAAACTTTTTCTTACGATAGTTATGGACAAGAATTGGAATACATTTCTACAAACTTTGATAGTTCCGGAGCTATTACGATGCAGCAAAAAACCGAATATAGCTACAATAGCAATAATTTACTTTCGCAAAAAGTTTATTACAATTATGTATCAGGTAGTTGGGTGAACAGTTATAAAGAAGTATATACGTATAATCCGGATAATGAAATATCAATTTTAGAATCTTCTTATTGGGATACTGCGAATTCTGTTTGGGTAGCAAATTTAAAAGATGAATTTTTTTACAATACGGATGGCACCTTAGATTACACCATAAAATACAGCTATGATGCTGCAAATTCTGTTTGGGTTATAGCTCAAAAAAAGGTATATACATATGTTTCATCAACAAATTTGGTAAGTTTAGAAGAAACGTTTGCTTGGGATACTGCAACGAGTACTTATTTTGCTGTTACAAGAAAAAATTATACTTATGATAGTAATTATAACAATACTTTGGAAATATTTGAATATTTTGATACAAGTTCTTCTTTATGGGTTAATTCAAGTAAAACCAGTAATGCATTTGATGCTAATGATGATTTAATAGAAACAATAAGTTATTACTGGCAAAATAATGCTTGGGTTCCCGGGATTAAATCTATTTATACAAGAAATTCTGTAGGAAGTGTTACTCTTTCAGAAGCTTACAATTATGATTCTGTAGCTCAGACTTGGATGACTACTCCAAATGATAGAAATATTCCTACATATAGCAATCCATCTATTTCTGCAACAGAATTAATTATACCCGGAGAAATTTCAATTAATAATTATGCATATGGTCAATTATTTAATGAAAAACTGGATGTTGTAAGTAAAGAGTTTAATAATAGCCCTTACGAAAGACGCGAACTTACTTATACACAGATAAATGTTACAGCAAATGTTGCAAATGTTTCAGAATTGGATTTGAGTATTTATCCAAATCCTGTTTTAAATGCATTGCATATTCAAGGTGTTGAAAATTTAACAAATCTTAAAGTAAAAATTTACGATATTAAAGGGCAATTGTTAATATCAAAAGAAAATAAAACTACAATAAATCTAGAAAGTTTATCCTCAGGTTATTATGTATATAGATTAGAGGCTAAAGAAGGTTATAAAACCGGAAAAATAATTAAGTTATAATTTTGATTATATAAAACCTTTGCGGATTTAAGGTGTAAAAAAAACTCAATTGAATTGTAAATTCAATTGAGTTTTTTATTGTGATAGCTATAATAATATAGACTTTATTTTTATAAAGTTTCTATTATTTAAGAAATATTTTATCGCATTCCTTTCATCATTTGCATCATTTTTCGTCCGCCACCACCTTGCATCATTTTCATCATTTTACTCATCTGTGTAAATTGTTTTAGCAATTGATTAACTTCTTGAACTGAAGTTCCGGAGCCTTTTGCAATACGTTTTTTACGCGAATTATTTATAATTTTTGGTTTGCTTCTTTCTTCAGGAGTCATTGAATGGATAATTGCTTCAATACCTTTAAAAGAATCATCATCAATATCTACATCTTTCATAGCTTTGCTAGCTCCGGGAATCATTCCGATAAGGTCTTTCATATTCCCCATTTTTTTGATTTGCTGAATTTGTTTTAAAAAGTCATCAAAACCAAACTGATTTTTAGCAATTTTCTTTTGTAATTTTCTAGCTTCAGCTTCATCAAATTGTTCTTGAGCTCTTTCCACTAAAGAAACCACATCACCCATTCCTAAGATACGATCAGCCATACGATCCGGATGGAAAACATCAATTGCTTCCATTTTTTCACCGGTACCAATAAATTTAATTGGTTTGTTTACAACTGATTTTATCGATAAAGCCGCTCCTCCACGAGTGTCTCCATCTAATTTTGTAAGTACAACACCATCAAAATTTAAAATATCATTAAAGGTTTTTGCTGTATTTACAGCATCTTGCCCTGTCATGGCATCTACAACAAATAAGGTCTCTTGCGGTTGGATTGCTTTATGGATTTCAGAAATTTCTTTCATCATTTCTTCATCAATAGCCAAACGCCCGGCAGTATCGATAATTACAACGTTCTTACCATTTTCTTTAGCATATTTTACAGCATTTTTAGCAATTTCTACCGGATTTTTATTTTCCGGTTCGGCATAGACTTCTACGCCAATTTGCTCACCTACAACTTGTAATTGGTTTATCGCAGCCGGACGATAGACATCGGCTCCGACCAATAAAACTTTTTTACTTTTTTTATTTTTTAAATAATTTGCCAGTTTACCGGAAAAAGTAGTTTTACCGGAACCTTGTAAACCGGACATTAAGATAACAGACGGATTTCCTTTTAAATTAATGCCAACAGTCTCACCACCCATTAACTCGGTTAGCTCATCTTTTACCAATTTAACCATTAATTGTCCCGGATTTAACGTGGTTAAAACGTTTTGTCCGATGGCTTTTTCTTGTACTTTTTTGGTAAATTCTTTTGCGATTTTAAAGTTAACATCTGCATCTAAAAGAGCACGTCTAACTTCTTTAAGCGTTTCCGCTACATTGATTTCGGTAATTTTTCCGTGACCTTTTAATACATGAAAGGCTTTATCTAGTTTATCACTTAAATTATTAAACATAATTCTAAGGTTGTTTTATGAGTCTGTTAATAAATGGCAAAGATAAAATTTATACGATAATATTCCGCATATTTTTTAGAAATAATCTTACCTTTGTAGGGAATAATAAAAACATAAAGCAATGGGATTTTTTGATAAATTTTTTAAAAAAACAAAAAAAGTTACTGAAGAAGTAACAGAGAACTTAAGCGAAATATCAGAAGATATTATTGAAAAAGCGAAAGAAGTAACCGAAGATGTAATTGAAAAAGGAACTGATTTAATTGAAGATATTCAAGAAAAAGCACCGGAATACATTGAGAAAGCAAAAGAGGTTGGTAATGAAGTTTTAGAAAAAGGAAAAGAATTGGCATCTGATGTTACTGAAAAAGGTAAAGAGGTTTTAGATAAAGCACCGGAATATATTGAAAAAGCCAAAGAGGTTGGTAATGAAGTTTTAGAAAAGGGAAAAGAATTGGCATCTGATGTTACTGAAAAAGGTAAAGAGGTTTTAGATAAAGCCCCGGAATATATTGAAAAAGCCAAAGAAGTAGGCAATGAAGTTTTAGAAAAGGGAAAAGAATTGGCATCTGATGTTACTGAAAAAGGTAAAGAGGTTTTAGATAAAGCCCCGGAATATATTGAAAAAGCCAAAGAAGTAGGTAACGAAGTTTTAGAAAAGGGAAAAGAACTGGCTTCTGATGTTACTGAAAAAGGTAAAGAAATAACGGATAAAGCTACAAATTTGTTAAAAGAAGATAAAAAATCTACCGAAGAAGAATAGATTGCGAGAAAGATATTTTTATAAATATAAAAAAGAGATTCATTTTTTGAATCTCTTTTTTTTGTTTACTATTCGTTATTTTAAATCTGCGCCAATCTGTCGGCTTTTATGTAAGAAGTGTCATAACCGGCAAATTTTTTAAGATAATGCTCGATATCACTACCATAAGCATCTTTAAAATTTACTTTTCCCCAACTTCTTAGGTATTTTTTTACGTTACCTGCTCCTGCTAAATGTGAAGCCGCTAAAATACCGGATTCTGTAATTAAAATTCCGTTGATAAGTTTACCAACTGTTCTTTTGATGTCTTTTCTTAAAATCCATTTATTAACAGATAATAATGCCATAAATGCATCTTCTTGTAAAGAAGCATCTTTTAAAAATTTCTTTGTGTTGTGTATTTTAAATCTCTTTAAAGTTGACCTACCAAATTGATATTTCCCTAAATAACCAAGTGTGTTTACGCAATTATAATCTATTTGCGATTCTTTAAAGGCTAAAGCTTGTTTAAAGCCAATAAAAGATTTTCCTAATAATGGTATTTGAGGAGTATAGAGAACATCCATCTCTGTTGGTACAGTTGCTATTGCACCTTTTTTTGGTAAGTTATATGTCACAGTTTTTTTATTTTCGTTAAAAATAAAAGCACTGTTTATAAAGATCATAATCAATACAACAACTACATATTTTAATTTTGTTTTCATTTTAAACTAATTTAATGCGTTGTTAATTTCCGGGTGCAAATGTACAATAATTATTCCAAACTCAAATTGATTTGTATTTTATTGATAATAAGTTGTTTATCTTGTTTTATTGTTTTGAATCAATTTAAAAAATGTGATATTTTGGCAGATTTAGAAAAAAATGTAAATAATTACTTAGAAAAATCAGGAGCTAATTTTTTATTTACGATACGAACCATATAATCTTGTACGTAAGCTTTGCATTCGTTTTCCATTTTTTCCATTTCAGGAGTTTTCTGATTGATAAGATTGTGTTCTAACATCTCATCGGATTTTTTATAAAAACCCAGAGCCTTTTTTCCATCAAATGTGCATATTAAACTATCTTTAATATAATAATATACATTACCCGAATGTGTAATTGCAAAAGGTTCTTCTTTTTTAGATAAAAGACTTCTTCCCCAAGAACGAAAGGGTTTGTTATAACCAATCATATCTAATAGAGTAGGATAAATATCTATTTGTTGTGCAACAGCCGTATCTAACTTTGCAAGCGAATTATCCGGTTTAAAGAAAATAATCGGTACAGCTGTTCTGTTGATTCCTTTACGGTATAATTCGTAATATTTCTGATTGGTGTGATCTGCAGTAAATACAAATATGGTATTGTTGTACCAAGGTGATTTTTTTACACGATTAAAAAACTTTTTAAAAGCCATATCTGTATAACCAACCATTTGATGTACCGGTCTATGTCCTTTCGGGAATTTTCCTTCGTATTTTTTTGGCAAATGATACGGAGCATGAGATGACAAGGTAAAAATCGCTGCAAAAAACGGTTCCTTCTTTTTGTCTAATTCATCTGCTATATATTGAAAGAAATATTCGTCCCAAATTCCCCAAACACCATCGGATTTGCTGTCATCATTAAATTCGGTTTTACCGTAATAATGATCAATTCCTAAGATATTACTAAATCCTAAAAATCCCATTGAACCGTTTGCTGCTCCATGAAAAAAGGAAGTATCATAACCTTCTTCTTTTAAAGTGCTTATTAAAGATTGGATTTTCTGATTGGAATATGCAGACGAAGTAAAAGCTACTTTATACGAAGGGATTCCGGCTAATACAGATGACATACCATGAATGGATTTTCTACCATTCGCGTAAGCGTTATCAAAAGCCCAACTATGCTGAATTAAAGAGTCAAAAAATGGTGCATATCCTTGGTAATTTTTAATTTTCCTACGTTTATTTAGTGAGCTAATGTATTCACGACCATAGCTTTCAATAATAAATAAAACAATATTTGGTTTCTTTTTAATTGTGTCTTTTTTGTGGTATTGTTTTATTGGTTTAATGTATTTGGTAATTTCATTTTCTTTAAAGAAATGCGGATTTTTAAATTCTCGTTTATTAAAAGTTCTAATAATGGTAAACGGCGTGTTAAGAATTAAAACGGCTTGTTCTTTTTTGGTAACATGGCGATTGGCATCAACTAATGTAATCGGTCTGGTAGAATGTTTAAAATCTCCACGAATTCCTCCAACCATAAGTGTAGCAATTACAAGTAAAATAATTATTGAAAATCCGATATAGGCAAATTTGTTTTTTGGTTTAAACGAAATTACGTTTATTTTTTTATACAAATAAATCCAAAGAGCACTTGTAGCAAGGAAAAGAACTAGAATATACCAATAATCTTTTAAGAAAGAAAAAAGAAGAGCATTGCCGTTGGTTTCGTTTTTAAACTCATCAAAAGTTGTCATCGTTAGTCTGAAATTTGAAAAACGATAATAAATCAGATCGATAAAATTGGTGGCATAAGCAATAAGATTTGGTATAAAGTAGATGTAAAAAAGAAATTTTTGATAACGTCTATCTGTGTTTATAAATAAGGGAAGTAAACTAAAAAGTGTAAATAATGAATTTACATAAAGAATTGCTGTTGTATCAAAAGCAAAACCACGATAAAAGGCATTTGCCAATTCGTTAAAATTATCTATGTTTAGTAAGTCTTTATTAAAATAATAAAATAATGCCCTTGCTATAAAATAAAAAAAGTAAGCCAAAAATATACGATAAAAAAATACGAGATATTCTTGTTTGCGGATATGTTTCATTAAAATATTTTTTGGCAAAAGTAGTATTATTTATAGATAAATTGTTTTGTTTTTGGGTCAAATTCGATTAAATCGGAATTAAATATCTTAGTGAGCAAATTTTTTTCTAAAACAGTTTGTTTGTTTTCGGTAATGAGTCCGTTTTTGGTCATTAACCACATTTCTGAAGCATAATGCAAACAAAGTTGAATTTCGTGCGAGGAGCAAATGATTAATTTATGTTCGGTTTCAGAGAGTTTTTTTAATAAATGAAAGATTTCAATTTTATTAATAATATCCAAATGAGCAGTTGGTTCATCTAAAATAATAATTGGTGTATCTTGTGCAATTGCTCTTGCAAGCATTACTTTTTGGAATTGCCCATCGCTTAATTCATCAATTTTTTTTTCTTTTAAATTGGTGATTTCACAAAGTATTAACGCTTTATTTATTTGGTTTTTATCGGTTTCGGTTAATGAACCAATCCAATTGGTATAAATTTGTCTTGATAGTGCAAGTACTTCGTAAACCGTAAGATTACTTGGTGGAATTTTTTCGGTTAAAACAATACTTATTTGTTTGGAAAGAGCTTCATTAGTATAGTCATAAAGGGTTCTATTTTGAAGATAGACATTTCCGTTTAACGGATATTGAACACCGGCAAGTGTCCGTAATAAAGTGGATTTACCTACACCGTTTTTACCTATTAAAGTAATGAGTTTTGGCTGATTTACTTCAATATTAATATCTTTACCAATAATAATATTCTTTTTATTTTGGTAGCCAATGTTTAGGTGTTCGGTTTTTAAAATCTGCATAAAACTTACATATTTTGTGTAAAGTGAACGTAATCTTTGATAATCAATCTGATATATGCTGCATTGGTAAGATTTTCTTTTTTGGTATTGGTAATTTCTTCAATTTTAATTCGTAATTTGTTAATGGTATTTTGGTCTTTGGATTTTATGGCTGTGTTAAAAGTATCTTGTATGATCCGCATATCGTTGTCACTTAGCTTAATAACACTTGGGAATGTAGGTTTATAGGTTTCTTTTTGTGTTTCTTCTAAAATGCTGTGATTTATCTTGTACCTGTCTTTTAAACTGATAACGGCGGTACCGCTTGCCAGACCTCCAATACGTTGGTTGTCTTTGGATACAACAATACTGATAATACCAATAACAGGAGTTAATCCTAAAAGCCAAATATCTACAATTCTAAAAATCCATCTGGCAAAATAATCGCCAAATCCGGCAGCATAACCATCGGTTTTTATCACTTTTATTTTTAATACTTTTTTACCGAGAGTTTGTCCTTTAAAAAATATTTCGGAAACTAATGTGTAAATCAATGCAGGTAAAAACACCAAACTGTAAATGGCAATTTTACTCCACTGATTCATACCGTAGGTAATTAAATCAAGTGCATCGATTAATCTACCCATAACATATAAAAAGGCGATAATAATGATTAAATCGATAATTGCAGCTAATAGTCGTTCGCCTAAACTTGCCAGCCGAATTTCGATATTTACATTTTGGGTTGTATTTATTTGTATGTTACTCATTTTTTATATACTTTCGTTTTTCACTATGAGAGAGCAGACTTTTATTAAGCAAAATAAAGATAAATGGCTGGAATTTGAATCCAAAATTTTTGGAAAAAAAGCGTCCAATCCTGATGAATTATCTTCATTATACATCCATTTAATGAATGATTTGGCTTATGCTCAAACATTTTACCCCAAAAGTAAAACAATTCTTTATTTAAACAACCTTGCAGCAAAAACTTTTCAAAAAATTTATGCAACTAAAAAGGAAGACACCAATAGATTAGTTCGTTTTTTTAAAACAGAAGTACCATTATTAGTGTATGAATATAGGCGATATTTATATTATGCCTTTGCTTTTTTCTTTGTATTTGTTGCTGTTGGTGTGATTTCCGCTAGATATGATGATGATTTTGTACGTTTAATATTAGGCGATCATTATGTAAATATGACTTTAGAAAATATTGAAAAAGGAGATCCTGTTGCAGTGTATAAATCCGGTTCTAACTGGGGAAGCCATATTGGTATTACCTTAAATAATCTAAAAGTTGGTTTTTACAATTATATTTTAGGCTTTTTTGGTGGTTTA
The DNA here is from genome assembly GCA_026988395.1 of Flavobacteriaceae bacterium. GTDB lineage: Bacteria > Bacteroidota > Bacteroidia > Flavobacteriales > Flavobacteriaceae > S010-17. Next base: position 20,360 of record JALSLI010000020.1, read on the forward strand.
GGTACAATTTGGATTTTATTTAGTAATAGTGTTATGCTTGGAGCATTTCAGTATTTTTTCTATAAACACGGTGTTTTATGGCCAAGCGTTAGAGGTATTTGGATTCATGGTTCTATGGAGATTTTTGCTATTGTTGTAGAAGCGATGGCAGGATTAATTTTAGGAGCAAGTATTTTGTTTCCGCAAACTTATTCGAGATATGAATCCTTAAAAAGAGGTGTAAAAGTTTCTTTAAAAATATTTTTGAGTACCTTTCCGTTTACTATTGCGGCAGGTTTTTTAGAAGGTTATGTTACCAGATACAGCAACATAATGCCAAATTGGCTGTCGGTTGGTATTATTTTAACAACCTTAGGAGCAATTAGTTATTATTATTTTATTTATCCAAAGAAAGTTTATCAACAAAAACAAAAAGAATATGGAGTTATTAAAGCGTAGAAATTTCAGTACTATTTTTAATGATACTTTTACTTTATTAAAGGTATCCGGAAAACACTTTTTTAAAAACTATTTTATTTTAAATGGTATTCCGTTGTTGTTCTTCTTAATAATAGTATATTTTTTTACTACTACATTTTACGGCTTGGGCACTTATAAACAAGGTGATAGTTTTAAAATGTTTACAGCTTATATTGAGGGGAATCCGGTTTTATTTTCTATAATAGGAATTCTATCAATTATAATCTCCTTTATTTTTGCGATAATACAATATAGTTTCGTGCCAATTTATTTGTTATTGTATCGTAAAAATAATGGTACAAATTTTACATCAAAAGAAATCTTTGATGTAATGTTTAAAGAAAAAATAGGAAAGATTATCATATTCATTTTTACCAGTATTTTAGTCTTTATTATAATAGCAATTCCTTTGGTAATTGTAATGCTAATTTCCATTTTTACAATTGTAGGTATCTTTTTTGTTTTGGGATTTGTTTCCCTTTGGTTTAATAACGCATTATTAGAATATTTAGATTCCGATAAAGGAGTTTTTGAGTGTTTTTCTTACGGATATAGGTTAATTTTAGTTCGTTTTTGGGATTATGTTGGTGCCATAGGATTATTTATGTTAATGACTAGTTTTATAAGTGGCGGAATATCTTTGGTTACTTCTATGATTACCATGATATTTTCCGCTAACGCAGCAAATGCAAGTGAGAAAAGTTTGTTTTTAACGCTGGCAATGGTTTTTAGTTTTGTAGTCTCTAAAATGGTAAGCATTTTTGTGCAAACAGTAGTGCAGCTTGCACAAGGAATAGTTTATTTTAGTGCAAAAGAAGAATCGGAAAATATTATAACAAAAAGTGAAATCGATAAAATAGGTTTGGGTGAATAAAGTAATTATTTACATATTTTTATTGTTTTCGGTTGTTTTGTTTTCGCAAAAAAATGAAATAATTAGTGTACCAAAAGATACAATTTCAGATGTTAAAATAAAACATTTTCCTAAAAATTTTAAAGAAAAGTATTCAGACGAAGCGTTTAAATATAACTTTGATTTTGATCCAAATAATGTAAGCGTTTGGGAAAAATTTCAACATTGGATTACTCAAAAAATTAAAGAATGGTTTGATGTTGTAGATGAAAAAAAAGCTGCAAATTTCACAAAATACTTTTTTAGAACCTTATATATTATTGTTTTTATAGTTGTTTTGTACTTCATTTTAAAAACACTTTTAAATGACGAAGGAAATTGGATTTTTGGCAGGAGCACACCAAAATTAAATGTAGATGCAACTGTTTTAAAAGAAGAGTTGTTAGAAACCGATTTTAACGAATTAATCCGTAAAGCCAAAGAAAATCACGATTACAGATTGGCAGTCCGTTATTATTATTTACAAGTTTTAAAATCTTTAACAGAAAAGGAGATAATTGATTGGGATAACGAAAAGACAAATCAAGATTATTACAACGAAATTAAAGAACCAAAACTTAAAGAGCAATTTGAATATATTTCATATATATATGATTATTGTTGGTATGGCGAGTTCCTATTAGATGAAAAATCCTTTATAAATGCCGAGCAAAAATTCAACCAATTAATACGAGATATCAATGGGTAAAATTAAAATATACATATTCTTGTTTGTTTTGTTGCTTGGTTTGCTTTTTGCTATCGAAGCAACCAAACCAAAACCAATAGATTGGTCGCCTTCATTTAATAGAAATCATAAAAAACCTTGGGGAACGTATATCTTATTTAGAGAACTAAAAAATATTTTTAAAAATAGTGATGTAGAAACCGTAAATCAAACTCCTTACGAAAGGTTAAAATACAAATTTTATAACAAATCAAACGATACATCAAATCCAAAAAAGACATATTTTTTTATTAATGATTATGTGAATATAGACAAAGAATCCGTTAATAAATTATTGCCGTTTGTAGAAAACGGAAATACGGTTTTTATCTCTGCAACAGGTATAAACTCCTACCTTAAAGATACCTTGCATTTTAAAACGAAATACAAATATTTTTATGAGATTAACGATTCCGTAAAAAAGGAAATGTATCTCACCAATAAAAAATTACAACAAGAAAAATTCTTTTTCAATAAAGGTTTTAAAGGAATTTACCTCGATTCATTAGATGCAAAAACAAGTACAATTTTAGGCTATAATTTTTTTAAAGATAAACAATATACAAACTTTGCGAGGATAAAATACGGCAAAGGTTATTTTTATATTCATATGCAACCGTTTGCTTTTGCAAATTACCATCTTTTAAAAGACAATCATCATCTTTATGCAAGTAATGTTCTGTCTTATATCGATACGGATAAAATTCTTTGGGATGCCAATTTTAAATCCGGAACCGATATTTCAAGAAGCTCTTTGCGATTTATTTTAAGCCATCCTCCGTTAAAATGGGCTTGGCGTTTAGCTTGGTTAGGGATAATTGTTTTTATATTTTTTAGAGCAAAACGCAAACAACGCATTGTGCCAATTATTAATAAACCCGAAAATACTTCAATTGCTTTTGCCAAAACCATCGGTAATATGTATTTTAATGAAGGTAAACCGAAGGATATTATCGATAAAAAAATAACCTTCTTTTTAGAAACAATTAGAACTCGTTATTTAATGGATACTCAAAAATTAAATGCCGAATTTATAAAGCGTTTGCACCATAAAACCGGAGTCGATAAAGAAGAAATTGAACGATTGATTTTTCTTATTAGCAATTTGCAAAAAGAAGAAAATCCAAGAGAACAAAAACTGATTATATTAAATAAATTATTAGAAAAATTTTATAAAAAATTGACATTGTAATGGAAGAAAATAACACAGAAAACCCGGAAATAAACAAAGAAGATAATATTCATTTTCAAAACAGAATCGATTTATCGGAATTACAACAAGCAGTAAAAGATATTAGAGCCGAACTCCATAAAGTGATTATCGGTCAGCGTGATATGATTGATATGTTAATTGCAACGGTACTATCAAACGGACATTCACTTATAGAAGGTGTTCCCGGAGTTGCCAAAACAATTACGGCTAAATTAATGGCAAAAACCATGCAAATTGATTTTAGTAGAATTCAGTTTACGCCGGATTTAATGCCGTCGGATATTTTAGGAACTTCCGTTTTTAACATGAAAACAAACGAATTTGAGTTTAAACCCGGACCAATATTTTCAAACATTATTTTAATAGATGAAATAAATCGTGCTCCGGCAAAAACCCAAGCAGCACTCTTTGAAGTAATGGAAGAAAGACAAATAACCATAGACGGTAAAACGTATAAAATGGAATTGCCATTTTTAACTTTTGCTACGCAAAATCCGATAGAGCAAGAAGGAACTTACCGTTTACCGGAAGCACAACTCGATCGTTTCTTGTTTAAAATTGAAGTAGATTATCCAACATTAGAAGAAGAAATTGAAATAATTGATACGCATCATAACCGAAAACAAGAAAAAACAACTTTGGTAAAAGGTATTGTTTCTGCTAAACAAATTGAAAAATTTCAAAAGCAGGTGTCCGATATTTTAGTAGAGAAAAATTTAATAGAATACATCGGAAAATTAGTACATGCAACACGTGAAAATCCATTTTTATATCTAGGAGCATCACCTCGTGCATCGTTGGCAATTTTACAAGCATCAAAAGCTTTTGCCGCAATGCAAGGTCGCGATTTTGTAACACCTGATGATGTTAAACGAAGTGCTGTTCCGGTTTTGCAACACCGCGTTATCGTAACACCGGAGCGTGAAATGGAAGGTGTAACCTCAAAACAAGTAATAAAACAAATGCTGGAAACTATTGAAATACCAAGATAATTTGAGATTACTCCAAGCAACTTTGTAAAACAAACTTGCATTAGTATAAAATTAAAAGAACATGAAAAAACTGTATTGACTTATTAATTTAATTTCTGTATATTTACCCTTTAAAATTAAGGATATGGAACAATTTAAAGGTAAAAACTTACTAAACTTTGTAAAAGAACTGCCAAATGACGATGCATGTAAAGCCTATT
>JALSLI010000021.1 GCA_026988395.1 Flavobacteriaceae bacterium
GAAATACAACATAAAATAAACAGAAGACCTAGAAAAAACTTAAATTATGATAATCCTAAAAATTTATTTTATAAATTCGTAAACCAAAAAGTTGCATTTGCTAGTTGAATCTACCAAAGTTTATTAAAATTTTACAAAAGGATTTTTATCAAATAGATTTTGTATTTTTGTAATTCGGATTTTTTTCCGGTAGCATTAAAAAGAAAAAGAGAAAGAAGGTGAATATTGATGTTAACTAAACTAACTAAGAAGATGAAATTATATAAAACAGATGCTTTTGGAAATGCCCTTTTTATAAAGCGGTTTATTATTAGAGCTCTTGGTGCTTTTACACACAGACGTTTTAGAGGATTTAATAAATTAAAAATCGAAGGTTCTGAAATTATTAGAGAATTACCTGATAGAAACGTTCTTTTTGTATCCAATCACCAAACTTATTTTGCCGATGTAGTTGCGATGTTCCATGTATTTAACGCTGCTCTTAAAGGTCGTGTAGATTCGATTAAAGATATTGGTTATTTATGGAAACCCAAAACAAACTTATATTTTGTTGCCGCAAAAGAAACGATGAAATCCGGTTTATTACCAAAAATCATGGCTTATGTTGGTTCTGTTTCTATCGAACGTACTTGGCGTGCTAAAGGAAAAGCAGTTAAACGACAGGTAAAAATGTCTGATGTTAGTAATATTAGTAAAGCTTTACAAGATGGTTGGGTAATTACGTTTCCGCAAGGAACAACCAAACCTTTTAAACCTATTAGAAGAGGAACAGCCTTTATAATTAAAAAAAACAGACCTATTGTTGTACCTATTGTAATTGACGGTTTTAGACGTTCGTTTGATAAAAAAGGTCTTTTAATTAAAAAACGTGGTGTACTACAATCTATGGTGATAAAAAAACCATTGGAAATTGATTATGACAACGATTCGGTTGAAGATATTATTGAAAAAATACAGTTTGCCATTGAGCAACATCCTTCGCATTTAAAAGTATTGCCAAAAGAAGAAGTGAATAAATATTTTGAGCAAGAAAAAGAATTAAACCGACTAAGAAAATACAATCAAGACAAAAATAAAGAGGAAGAATAATGACCATCTCACAATTAAAATATCTTCTCGCAGTTGCCAAATATAAAAATTTCACGCTTGCCTCAGAAAAGTGTTTTGTAACGCAACCAACTTTAAGCATGCAAATACAAAAGCTGGAAGAAGAATTGGATGTTGTTATTTTTAATCGTAAAAAGAAACCAATTACACTCACTGAAATTGGAGAAAAAATAATAGAGCAAGCTAAAATAATTGTTAACGAAAGTAAACGTATAACGGATATTGTAGAGCAAGAAAAAGGTTATATTGGTGGCGATTTTAAAATTGGTATTATTCCAACGATTATGCCTACATTACTGCCTATATTTCTTAAAACATTTTTAAAAAAATATCCAAAAGTACATTTAATTATAGAAGAGCTTACCACGCAAGAAATTCTAAAAAAATTAAAAGATGGACAAATAGATGTTGGTATTGCTGCTACTCCGTTAGAAGATAATTCAATAAAAGAACGTGTTTTATATTACGAGCCTTTTGTTGGCTTTATATCTAAAAATCATCGATTAATCGAAAAAAAATATTTAGATATTGATGATTTGGATTTGGATGACATTTTATTATTGGAAGACGGTCATTGTTTTAAAGATAGTATTTTAAATTTATGTAAATCTTTAAAATCAAACACCCAAAAATTTGAATTAACTTCCGGAAGTTTTGATACACTAATTAAATTATCTAAAGAAGGTTTGGGCATGACTTTATTGCCTTATTTGCATACTTTAGATTTATGCGAAAATGACAAAGTCTTTTTAAGAGAGTTTAAAAAACCGGTTCCTGCTCGTGAGGTAAGTCTTATTTACCATAAATCACAGCTAAAAATGCAACTAATTGAAGCCTTAAAAACTACTATTGATGGCTTAATACGCGGTATCATTGCTTTTAGTGATATTAGTATTATTAGTCCGTTACCCAAGAAATAACCAAATTTCTATTTCATTTTAATGAAACATAAAAAATCAAAAAATTGGAAAGAAAAACTTCATGAAATAATTTATGAAGCAGATACTTTTGAAGGAAAATTATTTGATATTATTTTACTAATCTTAATTGCAATAAGCATTATATTGGTAATGCTGGAAAGTGTAAAAGAAATAGATGCAAAATACCATGATGTTTTTTATTTAGGTGAATGGATTATTACTATTTTTTTTACTATTGAATATTTTGCCAGAATAATTTCCATAAAGAAACCATCTAAATATATTTTCAGTTTTTACGGAATTATTGATTTTTTATCAACCATTCCTCTTTATTTATCATTATTTATTGCCGGAACCCAAACATTAATCATTTTAAGATCATTACGATTATTACGCGTTTTTAAAATATTAAAAATTTCAAGTTATGTTGGCGAATCTAACAGTTTAATGAGAGCCTTAAAAAACAGCAGAATTAAAATCTTTGTTTTTCTTTTCGCAGTAATTATAATTGCAATTATTTTTGGCACCTTAATGTACTTAATTGAAGGAGAAAAAAGTGGTTTTAATAACATCCCTATAAGTATTTATTGGAGTATTGTTACCCTAACAACCGTAGGTTATGGCGATATTCATCCAACAACCTCTTTCGGACAATTCATTGCTTCGGTATTGATGATACTTGGTTATGGAATTATTGCGGTTCCTACCGGAATTGTGACTTCCGAAATGAAAAACAGCAAAAAAAAGAAAATCGCATTAAATTCACAAGTATGCGAAAATTGCCATTTTTCAGATCATAAAGATGAAGCAAAATATTGCTATAATTGTGGTGAAATATTAGATTAAAAAAAGGTGTATAATTTAAAAATTATACACCTTTTTGGAAATATTATAATTTAGATAATTACACTACTCCTTGTTCTAACATGGCATCGGCTACTTTTACAAAACCGGCAATATTAGCACCTTGTACATAATCTATATAACCGTCTTCACGTTTACCGTATTTTACACACGCAGCATGAATATCTGCCATAATTTGTTTTAATTTAGCATCTACTTCTTCTCTTGTCCAGTTAAAACGAAGAGAGTTTTGACTCATTTCTAAACCACTTGTTGCAACACCACCTGCGTTGGATGCTTTTCCGGGAGAAAATAACACTTTGTTTTTTTGGAAAATTTCGATTGCCTCAGGAGTACATGGCATATTTGCACCTTCGGTTACACAAATTACACCATTATTTACCAATTTTTTGGCATCTTTTCCTTCCAATTCGTTTTGAGTTGCACAAGGATATGCTACATCACATTTAACAGACCAAGGTCTTTCGCCTTTAAAGAATTTTGCATTTGGATATTTTTCTACGTATTCGTGAATTCTACCTCTTTTTACATTTTTTAATTCTTTAACAAAAGCTAATTTTTCTGCATCAATACCGTCTTCATCATAAATATAACCACTAGAATCGGATAAAGTAACTACTTTAGCTCCTAATTCAGTTGCTTTTTCAGTTGCAAATTGTGCCACATTTCCGGAACCGGAAATCACAGCAATTTTTCCATTTAAGGATTCGCCAACTTGTTTTAACATCATGTCTGAGAAATATACAGCACCATAACCGGTTGCTTCCGGACGAATTAAAGAACCTCCGTAGCTCATTCCTTTACCTGTTAAAACACCTGTAAACTCATTACGTAATCTTTTGTATTGACCAAATAGATAACCTATTTCACGTCCGCCAACACCAATATCTCCGGCAGGAACATCTGTATTTGCACCAATATGCTTAGATAATTCTGTCATAAAAGATTGGCAAAAACGCATTACTTCGTTATCTGATTTTCCTTTCGGATCAAAATCAGATCCTCCTTTACCACCACCCATAGGTAATGTTGTTAAGGCATTTTTAAAAACCTGCTCAAAACCTAAGAATTTTAAAATTGATAAGTTTACCGAAGGATGAAAACGCAAACCTCCTTTATAAGGACCGATAGCTGAATTAAACTGTACTCTAAAGCCACGATTTACTTGTGGTTTACCGTTATCGTCTAACCAAGGAACTCTAAAAATTATCGTTCTTTCAGGTTCAACCATTCGTTCTAATAAAAGTTTGTTGTTGTACTTTTCGTTTTTTTCCATAAACGGTATGATTGCCTCAGCAACTTCATGTACAGCTTGTAAAAACTCCGGTTCGTGTGGATTACGAGCTTTTACATAATCCATAAATTGATTTATTTTATCAGTCATTTTAATTAAAATTACATAATTTATAATGATGCAAATATACCAATTTTAACACTATAAGACCGTTGCAAG
>JALSLI010000022.1 GCA_026988395.1 Flavobacteriaceae bacterium
AAAACCACAGCAACTAAAATTGCAGTTGTATAATCTTGTACCGTAACTCCCGGAAGTAAATATGCAATTGCCAATACAGCTAATGCAGTTAGTAAAATTTTTAGAATTGTTTTCATGTTTAATATTCTTTAAGGTTCTGATTATTAATTAGTTTAAATGATTATTGCAGTTAACAATAACGGTCTTATTTCATAATCACACCTTAACTTCTGTTAAATTAAAATAACACCATCTAAACAATTTCGGCAGACAAACCCAATTGCAATAATTTACTGCATTTTGGCTTGAGTTCTTCAAAATCACCCGTTTTAACGGCACATTTACCTTTATAATGTACTAAGACTGTACATTGTTCAGCTTGGATATAATCGTGCTCGCACACATTCATTAAAGCATCGATGACATAATCAAAAGTGTGTACATCGTCGTTAAACAAAACTATTTCGTGTTGTGGTACTTCTTGTTCCAGTACATCGACATCTACTTGTTCTTGAATTTTTTCTTTTGTGCTCATAATACTAAATTCTTAAAACGTGCTTAATATACAAAAAAATAACCAATTTACTTTTTATCCTTTGCTTTTACCAAATCCATTTCTTTAATCAATCGCTTTGCTCCGGCATATTTATCGATAATAAACAAAATATAACGTACATCTACCATGATATTACGACAGATTTCGGCATCGTAATTATAATCGCTCATCGTACCTTCCCAAACACGATCAAAATTTAAACCAATTAAATTTCCGTTAGCATCTATTACCGGTGAACCGGAATTTCCGCCGGTAGTATGATTAGTTCCTAAAAAATTGACCGGCATTTTACCATTTTTGCCGTAAGGACCAAAATCCTTTTTCTCGTATAAATCGATTAATTTTTGTGGTACATCAAATTCATAATCTCCGGGAACGTATTTTTCAATAATTCCTTTTACATGCGAAATAGGTCTGTAATACACCGCATCTTTTGGCGCATACCCTTTTACTTGTCCAAAAGTTACACGTAAAGTACTGTTTGCATCCGGAAAAAAACGTTCTTCTTTAAAATTATCCATTAAAGCTTTCATATATTTTTTTTGAATGGACGCTATTTGTGATTGGAACTTAAAATAATCCGGATTTATTTTAGTATAAAAAATTTCCGCCAGAGGTTTTCCTATTTTGTAAGCCGAATCTCGCTGTAATTTATCTAAAACCTCTTGCATATTTCCTGTAAGTAATTGCTTTGCTTTATCGTAATTTATTAAAGCGGAATTGGCATAAATTTCATCTGTAATTTTATCTAAATCCAAATTTAACAACTGCTTTGGTGTGTATTTTTTTGGGTTATTTGCTAGATACATTTTCATCAATGCCTTAAATACTTCCTTATCTACATTGGCATCATAATTTTTGTAAAAACCTTTAAATTGCTTTAACAAAGCATCTCGTTTTTTATTAAAAGTTTTTTCTCCTTTACGGGAAGTATTTTCCAATTGGTACAACTTAAACGTAGCATTTAAAAGTTCTACATTGCGATACACGGTTTCAATCCAAATATCTCTTGCAAGAGCAACTTCTTCAATTTTATGATAAAGCGAATTAAATTGATTTAATAAATTTTCATTTTCGGTTCCTTTTACTTTTTGAAGAAATTTTTGTTCTAAATCGCGTTTTTTGGCAATTGCATTTGATTTTTCAATACCTTGATTTTCACCAATCCATTTTTTCCAATAATTGGCAATACTTGCAAATTTAGATGCATATTTAATTTTGATTTCTTTATCGCTTCGCATTTTTTTATCCACAATTTTTAATGCCTTATCTCTAATGGCAATTTTTGCAGGATTTAATTTATGTACAATTTGCTCTAATGCAACTGCCGGTAAATATTCGTTAGTTCTTCCGGGGAAACCGAAAACCAAGGTAAAATCACCTTCTTCTACACCATCGGTTGCAACCGGAAGGTAATAATTTGGTTTATACGGTTTATTTTTCTTATTATATTTTGCCGGACGATTATTTTTATCGGCATAAATACGAAACAAAGAAAAATCTCCGGAATGTCTTGGCCACATCCAATTGTCGGTATCGGCACCAAATTTTCCAATAGCACTTGGTGGTGCTCCTACCAAACGAATATCTTCGTATTTTTCTGTGATAAACAAAAAATATTGGTTTCCTTTATAAAAGGATTTTACTTTTACTTCTTGCCAAACTTCTTTCTTGGCATTTTGTACAATCTTATTAATGTTTTGTGAAATAATATCTTGATTTTCTTTAACCGATTTAGCATCGGAAGTACCGTTTAAAACAGCAATAGTAACATCGTCTATTCGTTTGATAAAAGTTACAAACATATCTGGATTTGGCAATTCTTCCTTCTGCTTATAAGCCCAAAAACCATCTTGCAAATAATCATGTTCTGTGGTAGAATGACTTTGAATTGCTCCGTAACCACAATGGTGGTTGGTTAATAATAAAGCTTTTTTTGAAATGATTTCGGCAGTACAACCTCCGTTAAAATGAACAATGGCATCTTTTAAACTCGGTTTATCAATAGCATAAATCGCCGAAGCCGATAAATTACTACCTAATTTTTTCATTTCTTGCTCTCTTGCTCCTTTTAATTGTGATGGCAACCACATACCTCCTTGCTGTGCAAAGAAATTAAAGGTTAAAAAGAAAAGACTGATTTTTAAGATATTTCTCATTGTAAAATTTTAATTATTCAAAATCCAAAGATACGGAATTATCGTTAGGTTTAAAGTAAGGTATTTATTAAATTTAAAATCGATTTCTTATCTAATCCTACCTGATGATATAACTCTTCGGTTGTACCGTGTTCTATAAATTGGTCTTTAATGCCCATTTTATGTATTTTAACATCTAAGTAATTATTCTCTTGCATAAAATTGGTTACTGCGTCGCCTAAACCTCCTATTTTAGAGCCGTCTTCAATGGTAATCACATTTTTAAATTGTTTACCTACTTTATGCAAAATAATTTCATCTAAGGGTTTTACAAATCGCATATCTATATGAGAAACAGTATCGGAATACTCTTTAATTTTACAAACATCAATAATAGTATTACCAATAGTACCAATGGTTAAAACAGCAATTTTATCTCCAAAAGTTAATTGTTCTGCTTTACCGATAGGCAAACTATTAAATTTTTGTTGCCACAAATCTCCTTTTAATTGGTTTTCAATTCTACCTCTTGGATAACGTATTGCAATTGGTAAATCTAAACCTTTTTGTACAGTATAGAGCATGTTTCTAAATTCAACAGCATTTATAGGCGACGCAATTATTAAATTAGGAACTAATCGTAAATACGCCAAATCAAAAACACCGTGATGTGTGGCTCCGTCTTGACCAACCAATCCGGCACGATCAATACAAAAAATAACCGGTAATTTTTGCAAGGCAACATCGTGTATGATTTGATCATACGCTCGTTGTAAAAAAGTGGAATAAATCACGCAAAAAGGCATCAATCCTTGGGTTGCCAATCCGGCAGAAAAAGTTACTGCATGTTGCTCGGCAATACCAACATCAAAAGTACGCTGAGGAAATTTATCAAACATATAAGTTAGCGAACTTCCCGTTGGCATTGCAGGAGTAATCGCTACTATTTTTTTGTTTTTTTCGGCTAATTCTACTAATGTTAAACCAAAAACATCTTGGTATTTAATTGGTAAATTTGCATTGGAATTCTTAAGTTGTTCACCGGAAATTTTATCAAATTTACCCGGAGCGTGATAGGTAACTTGATTTTCTTCCGCTTGACGTAAACCTTTTCCTTTTGTGGTAATAACATGCAAAAATTTTGGTCCTTCTATTTTTTTTAACCGCTCTAATTCTTCTATAATTTTTGGTAAATCGTGGCCGTCTATTGGACCGGAATAATTAAAGTTTAATGCCTCAAAGATATTTAGACAATGTTCGGTTTTTCCCTGCTTTACTTTGGTTAGATATTCTTTTAAAGCACCAACGTTTGGGTCAATTCCCATTTCATTATCATTTAAAATTACCAACATATTTGCATTGGTAACTCCGGCATGGTTTAACCCTTCAAAAGCCATTCCGCTTGCAATAGCAGCATCACCAATCACAGCAATGTGCTGTTTATTAAAATCACCTTTTAATTGTGAAGCAATTGCCATACCTAAAACTACCGAGATTGAAGTAGACGAATGTCCTACACCAAAAGCATCGTACTCACTTTCATTTTTTTTCGGAAAACCGGAAATACCGCCAAGTTGCCTATTGGTATGAAAAATATCTTTTCTTCCGGTTAAAATTTTATGTCCGTATGCTTGATGTCCAACATCCCAAACTAAAATATCTTTGGGCGTGTTAAATACGTAATGCAAAGCGATAGTAAGTTCAACAACGCCTAAACTCGCTCCGAGATGACCTTCTTTAGTAGCCACAATATCAATGATAAAATGCCGCAATTCTTTAGCTAATTGAGGCAACTCGGATAACGGAATTTTTTTTAAATCCGCCGGAATATTAATTTTAGATAAAACAGAATATTTCACCAAGCGAAATTACAATATTTTTTTAGGACAGAAGAATCTCTTTTAGTTTCAATTTTTAATCTTTCTATCTTTATCCTATTTTATCGTATTTTTGCATTTATGAAGAACAATCCTATTGGTGTATTTGATTCCGGTGTTGGCGGACTTTCAATTTGGAAGGAAATTATTTCACTCCTTCCAAATGAAAATACTATTTATTTAGCCGATAGTAAAAATGCTCCTTACGGTCAAAAATCAAAACATGAAATTATTGCTCTAAGCAAGAAAAATACTGAGTTTTTATTAAATAAAGGAGCAAAAATAATTGTAGTTGCATGCAATACAGCAACTACTAACGCTATTGATTATTTACGAAAAAACTACAATGTGCCTTTTATCGGAATTGAACCTGCAATAAAACCAGCTGCTTTACAATCAAAAACCAATAAAATCGGAATTTTAGCGACAAAAGGAACACTAAATAGTCAATTATTTACAGATAAAGTGCTCCGTTTTGGAAATACCGAAATTGTTGAACAAATTGGCGAAGGATTAGTGCCGTTAATTGAAGCAGGACAATTAGAATCAAAAGAGTTAGATTTATTGTTACAAAAATACTTGGATAATTTACTTCAAAAAAATATTGATCATCTTGTTTTAGGATGTAGTCATTATCCGTTTTTGGTTCCTAAAATAAAAATAATTATTGGTAACAAAATTAAGATTATTGATTCCGGCGAAGCAGTTGCAAGGCAAACAAAACACATTCTTCAAAAAAATGATTTGCTCAATTTAAGAAAAACTACTCCAAATCATTTGTTGTATAGTAATAAAAATGTTTCCTTATTAAAAAACTTTATTCCGGATTTACCGAATATTACATTAAAAGAAAAGGATTTCTAAAATAAAAAACCTCACATAAAATGTGAGGTTTAAAATATAATACTATCTTTTATTTTTTGTTGCTTTCAATAATTTTATAAGTTAGAACATCTCCTTTAGCAACCAAACCAATCAATTTTTTTGCTTTTTCTTTTGAGGAAGCAAATCCTTTTGCATAACCGTTTTCTGATTTTACTTCCCAATAATATGTTCTGTAATTTGCAGTATAAGTGTCACTTTGCAAAACGTAATAACTGGTAATTTGTTTTTGCAATACAAACTCTCCTTTACTTATTAGAGCTAATGCTTTTTGTGCATCTTCCATACTTAAAGAAGTTCCGGAAAAAGTACCGTTTTCCAACTCTAATTTCCAATCGTAAATTTTGATTACTTTGTTAGAAGCAAATTCTAAATTTAATACTGGTTTCTCATTTAATAAATTTGTAGCATTTAAATTAACCAAACCTAAAACTACTGTTACGATAATTAATACTATTTTTTTCATGACTTTAATTTTTAATTTTTAATTTTTAAAACAACTTTATCGTTGTTACACCATTATATCCGTAAACGGAATAAATTGTTACCTTTTTAAAAATTAAAGAAATAAAAAAACCTCACAAATTAATTGTGAGGTTTAACAGTGTACCAAAGGTGGGACTCGAACCCACACGTCCTTGCGAACATTGGATTTTGAATCCAACGTGTCTACCAATTCCACCACTTTGGCAAGTACTTTTAGCGTTTGCAAATATATAAATTTATTACAATAAAAGGGTTTTGTTTAAAATTTTATTTGGTTAATAAATAAAGATAAAAAAACATCGTGATAACTTTTAATTCTTATTATTTTTGCAATACAACATAACTAAACAATAATGGAGACCACACAACTAAATCCTAAATTTTTTGCTTGTTCCGAAAGCAGAGAATTAGGTGAAAAAATTGCAAAAGAATACGGAGCTAAACTCGGTTTATCAAAAAAAACCGTTTTTAGTGATGGCGAATTTCAAGTTTCATACGAAGAAACGATTCGCGGAAGACGTATTTTTATCATTGGTTCGACCATGCCAAACAGTGATAATTTAATGGAAATGCTCTTAATGTTAGATGCTGCAAAACGAGCTTCTGCAAGACATATTACTGCTGTAATTCCGTATTTTGGATGGGCAAGACAAGACCGAAAAGACAAACCAAGAGTGCCAATTGCAGCAAAATTAGTGGCAAAAATATTAGAAGATGCCGGAGCAACCAGAATTATCACAATGGATTTACATGCCGATCAGATTCAAGGTTTTTTCGAAAAACCGGTAGATCATCTCTTTGCTTCAACCATATTTCTTCCTTATATAAACTCTCTTAATTTAGAAAATATCACTATCGCTTCACCTGATATGGGAGGATCTAAACGAGCCTATGCATACTCAAAATATTTAAAAAGTGAAGTAGTGATATGCTACAAACAACGAAAAAAAGCAAATGTAATTTCGCATATGCAAGTAATAGGCGATGTAAAAGATAGGAATGTAATTATTGTTGATGATATGGTTGACACGGCAGGAACACTAACCAAAGCGGCAGATTTAATGATGGAAAAAGGAGCTAAAAGTGTACGTGCAATTGCCACACACGCTATTTTATCAGGCAATGCCATAGAACGAATAGAGAATTCAAAATTAGAAAGTTTAATTGTAACCGATTCTATTCCAAAAAAACATCCTAGTTCTAAAATAAAAGTTGTAACTTGCGCCACTTTATTTGCTGAAGTGATGAAAAAAGTTCAAGAGAACACATCTATTAGCAATCAATTTTTAATGTAAATAATAAAAATAAATTAAAATGCAATCTATTACAATTAAAGGAACCAAAAGAGAAAGCGTGGGTAAAAAAGCAACAAAAGCCTTGCGTAATGCTGAACAAGTACCTTGTGTAATTTACGGAAAAGGTAAAACACTACACTTTACAGCACCAGAAAAAAGTTTTAAAAAATTAGTATATACACCAAATGTATATACTGCTAAAATTGAATTGGAAGATGGTCAAGTTATCGATGCTATCTTACAAGATATTCAATTTCATCCTGTAACTGACAGAATTTTACATATGGATTTTTACCAATTATTTCCTGACAAGGAAGTAACAATGACTATTCCTGTAAGATTAGAAGGTACAGCTCCCGGGATTATTAAAGGTGGTGCTTTACGTTTTACAAACCGTAAATTAAAAGTAAAAGCCTTGCCTTCTAATTTACCTGACGAAATTATTGCAGATATATCCGGATTAGACATAGGTGATAAATTATATGTTAGAGATTTAAGAAATGACAAATACCAAATTATGCATCCTGATAATATGGTTGTTGTTCAGGTAAGAATGTCTCGTGCAGCTACTTTAACGACAGAAGATGAAGTAGAAGAAACTGAAGCTACACCTGAAGCATAGTTTAAAACTTCTAAATAAATTTTAAAACCCTTTCTAAATTGAAAGGGTTTTTTAATGGAATACATTTATATTTGCTATATGAATATTTTAAAATTTTTTAAACGTTTATTTCAAAAAAGAAAAACAGAATTAATAGAACCTATGAAAAAGTACCTGATTATAGGATTGGGAAATCCAGGAGAAAAATATAAAAATACACGACATAATATCGGATTTAAAGCATTAGATTATATTGCAGATAAAGAAAATGTGAATTTTGAAACTCAAAAATTAGGCGATATTAGCTCTTTTCGGTTTAAAGGAAGAAAATTTACTTTATTAAAACCAAATACTTTTATGAACCTTAGCGGAAAAGCAGTAAAATATTGGATGCAAAAAGAAAAAATTCCACTTGAAAATATTTTGGTGATTTCCGATGATTTAAATTTACCTTTTGGCTCTTTAAGATTAAAACCTAAAGGTAGCGATGGCGGACATAACGGATTAAAAGACATTAATGCTCAATTAAACACTAACCAATATGCAAGAATACGTTTTGGTGTAGGTGATAAATTTTCAAAAGGAAGACAAGTAGATTATGTTTTAGGTGAATGGAACGATAATGAAAAAAAAGAAATTCCAAATCGATTAGAACGAATTTACAATGCCGTAAAATCTTTTGGTACTGCCGGAATTAGCAATACGATGAACACAATCAATACAAAAAAATAAATTGTCTGCAAACAAATTAAATAAAAGCGAATTTTTTAAACGTCAAACCACTCTCAAAGAAATTGGAGAAAACGGACAAGAAAAATTACAAAATGCAAAAATTGCTATAATTGGCTGTGGCGGATTAGGTAGTATTGCCGCAGTTTATTTAGCTGCAAGTGGTATTGGTAAAATAAAATTAATCGATTTTGATACCGTAAATCTTAGTAATTTACATCGTCAAACTTTTTTTACTTTAAACGATGTCGATAAACCAAAAGCAGAAATTTTGGCAAAACACATTAAAAAAATCACACCGTATACAGATGTAATAACAGACCTCAACGCAATTACCAAACAAAATATTAAAACCGTTTTAAACGACTATACACTCATTTTAGATTGCACCGATAATTTGCCTATTAAATATCTTATCAATGATTATTGTGTGTTAAACAATAAAACCCTCATTTATGGTTCTCTGTTTAAATTTGATGGCTATGTAGCTACATTTAATTTTCCCCTTAGCGGAAAAAGAACAGCCAATTTACGCGATGCTTTCCCTAAAATACCTACACAAAATATTCCTAATTGTTCCGAAACCGGCACTTTAAATACTATTGTAGGAATTATTGGATTACAACAAGCAAATGAAGTTTTAAAAATTATTACTAGTATAGGTAAACCATTAACCAATCAAATTTTAATCTACAACACCTTAGACAATAGTCAGTTTAAAATGAAATTGAAACCTAAATTTACTAAAACTGAAATTGAAAAAATATACAAAAATGAAACCTATCAAGTAGATTTTTGCACCAATCAATTGGAAGAGTTTACTATTTCAAAAAAAGATTTTTTACAGAAGATAAAACAACCTGATGTTAATATAATTTCAGTTATCGAAAACCAAAATACAATTTTACCCTTTAAAAAAGTTACCAAAATTCCTTTAAGTAAATTAAAAGAAAATCCGATTGAATTAGATAAAAATAAAGAATATATACTTATCTGTAATAAAGGAATTTCAAGCTACGAAGCAACCCTTTTTTTTAAAAATAAACACCCAAATATTACTATTCTAAGTCTAAAAAACGGAATTTCTAATTTTTAACCCGAAAAATTCTAAAAATTATAATTCTATTAATTTATTGATTATTAATAATATATTCAATTACAAACGAAAGTAAACGACAGCAAATGTTTACTAACCAAATAAAAACAACAACATATCGGTTATTTGCACTGTCAAAACGAACGAATGAATTTTGACAGGGAATAATCCCAAATAATATTTTAAATCTTATCTTATGAATACGTTAAGAAATCAAGTACAGTTAATCGGTCATTTAGGAAAAAAACCGGAAATCATTAATTTAGAAAATGGCAACAAATTAGCCAAATTTACTTTGGCAACCAATGAGAACTACAAAAACGCAAAAGGTGATCGTGTAGAAAATACACAATGGCATCAACTTACTGCATGGGGAAAAACAGCGGAAATTGCTGAAATGTTTTTAGACAAAGGAAAAGAAGTAGCAATAAAAGGAAAGCTTGCTTACAATAGTTACACGGATAAAGAAGGTGTTAAACGCTATACAACTGATATCGTTGTGCAAGAAATACTAATGTTTGGTAAATAAATTTATAGATTACTTTTGCAACACAAAAAAGCATCGATGACACAAAAACCACATCGATGCTTTTTTAGTAAGTATAGTTAAACTTAAACTAAGCGTTTAACATTTTCCAAAGTTCATCTTTTAAGCTTGTTAAACCTTGTTGTGTAACAGACGAAATAAATAAATGCTGAATGTCTTTTGGTAATTCTTTTTCAATTTCCTCTATTAATTCATCATCTAATAAATCGGATTTAGAAATAGCCAACAATCGCTCTTTATCTAATAATTCCGGATTGTGTTTTTTTAATTCGTTTAATAAGATTTCGTATTCTTTTGCAATATCATCACTATCGGCAGGAACCATAAATAATAGAATGGAATTCCGTTCTATATGGCGTAAAAAACGATGTCCTAGACCTTTTCCTTCTGCTGCACCTTCAATAATTCCGGGAATATCTGCTATTACAAAAGTTTGATAATCACGATATTTTACAATTCCTAAATTTGGTTTAAGTGTTGTAAACGCATAATCGGCGATTTTTGGTTTTGCAGAAGTTAATGCTGCTAATAAAGTGGATTTTCCGGCATTCGGAAAGCCAACCAAACCAACATCTGCTAATAATTTTAATTCTAACTGAAACCAACCTTCTTGTCCGTCAATTCCGGGTTGTGCATATCTTGGTGTTTGGTTTGTTGCAGACTTAAAATGCCAGTTACCACGACCTCCTTTTCCTCCTTCAAGAAGTACAATTTCTTGTCCATCTTCGGTAATTTCAAAAAGAATTTCATTGGTTTCACTATCACGTACAATTGTACCTAATGGCACAGGAATATACACGTCTTTTCCATCTTTTCCCGTACTTCTTCCGGAACTTCCGGCTCCACCGTGTTCTGCTTTAAAATGACGTTTAAACTTTAAATGAAATAAAGTCCACATGTTTTTATCACCTTTTAAGATTACGTGACCTCCACGTCCGCCATCACCTCCATCAGGACCACCTTTGGTAATATATTTTTCACGATGCAAATGCACAGATCCTTTACCTCCTTTTCCGGAGGCTGCGTGAATTTTAATGTAATCGGTAAAATTTCCTTCAGTCATTTATATCGTGATTGTAGTATTAAATATTTTTAAAGCTTATTAAAAACTTCACTTAATCTATCGGTGATTTCCTCTATAGAACCAACACCATTAACACCAAAATATTTATTTTGATTTTGGTAATAATCTTTTAAAACGGCTGTTTTGGTTTCGTATTCGTTAAAACGATTTCTAATTTTAGTTTCGTCTTGATCGTCTGGTCTGCCACTAGTTTTACCACGTTCCAATAAACGTTCTACCAATAGATCTTCGGGTACTTCTAAAGCAACCATACCGCTGATTGATTCTCCTTTATCTTCTAAAAAAGCATCCAATGCTTCCGCCTGCGAAATAGTTCTTGGAAAACCATCAAAAATAAATCCATTTGCATCCGGAAAACGTTCTACTTCTTCTTTTAGCATTTTAATAGTTACTTCATCAGGAACAAGATCTCCTTTGTCCATAAAAGATTTTGCTAAAACTCCTAAGTCTGTGTTATTTTTAATGTTGTATCTAAACACATCTCCTGTTGAAATATGTTTTAAATCAAATTTATCTTTTAAACGATCGGCTTGAGTTCCTTTTCCGGCTCCGGGAGGGCCAAATAATACAATATTTTTCATTTTTTTATCCGTTAATTGATATATACTGGTTAAATTTCTTCCTAATCCGTTATAATCTAAACCGTAACCAACGATAAATTTATCCGGAATAGACTTACCGATATAATCGATTGGCAATTCCTTTTTAAACACATCAGGTTTAAAAAATAAAGTTACGATTTTTAATTCTTTTACTTGCTTATCTTTAAAAATATTATAGATTTCCGTTAAGGTATTTCCGGTATCAATAATATCTTCTAGAATAATAATGGTTCTTCCTTTTAAACCTTCGTTAATTCCAACTAAATGTTTAATTTTTCCGGTAGAAGTTGTTCCTTCATAAGATGCTAATTTAACAAAGCTGACTTCGCAAGGTCTATCAAATTTTTTAACAAAATCAGATACAAACATAAAACATCCGTTAAGGATACCTATAAAAATCGGTACTTCGTTTGGATCTAAATCCTCTTTAACTTGAATTACTAAATTTTCGATATACTTATTTAATCTTTCTTCGCTGATATAAGGTTTAAAATACTTATCATGGATTTTGATAACAGCCATTTTTTATTTTTTAAAAATTTTATTTTAAAGCACAAAACCTTTCAAAAGTTTATTTTGAAAGGTTTTTGTGTATTATATTCGTATAATTACTCTACGTCTTTTAATTTTTTATTTTGTCCTTTCATTATGGTATCGTACATAATTGGTGACGCAATAAATAAGGAAGAATACGTACCTACGATTACACCAATAATCATAGCAAACATAAATCCTTTAATAGAAGCTCCTCCGAAAAGGAAAATAATTAACAAAGTAACCAAGGTGGTTAATGACGTATTAATAGTTCTCCCTAAAGTACTACTCAATGCTTTATTTACAACTTCTTTGAAATTCCATTCAGGATGTAAACCTGTAAATTCTCTAATTCTATCAAATATTACCACTGTATCATTTAAAGAGTAACCTACAACTGTTAAAATTGCCGCAATAAATGCTTGGTTAATTTCTTCGAAAGGTAAAAATTTATATAATAACGAAAATGTTCCTAACACTATTAACACATCGTGGAAAACTGCAACAACAGCTCCTAAACTGTATTGCCATTTTCTAAAACGGATTAATATATATATAAACACCATCAATAAGGAACCAAATACTGCCCAAATAGCATCTTTTTTAATGTCATCTGCAATTGTTGGTCCAACTAATTCGGAATGAATAATACCTACATGGTGTACTTCACTACCAATTTTAAAATCAGTATATTTTGTATTTGCAGGTAAAAAAGGTTTTAAAGCATCAAACATTTTGTGTTGTATTTGATCATCAATTTCTTCCGTTGTATTATTTACCTCATAATTAGTTGTTATTTTCAATTGGTTAGGTTTCCCGTAAGTTTTTACTTCCGGTAACGAACCAAATGCACCTTTTAAAGCTTTTGCAACTTTTGCAGGTTTAATAGGTTTTTCAAATTTAACAGTATAGGTTCTTCCTCCGGCAAAATCAACTCCGTAATTTAAACCTTGTGTCATTAATGAAACAAATCCAATTACGACTAAAGTTCCTGAAATAATAAAAGCAATCTTACGTTTACCTAAGAAATCTACATTAATGTTTTTAAACCAATTTTTAGTTATGGAAGTATTAAAGGTTAATTCACCTCCACGATTAACATACCAATCCATTAACAATCTTGTTACATAAATTGCAGAAAACAAAGAAGTTAAAATACCAACAATTAAAGTTGTAGCAAAACCTTTAACAGGTCCCGAACCAAAAGCAAATAAAATAACACCAGTTAATAATGTTGTAATATTTGCATCTAAAATAGAAGATAATGAACCTTGATAACCTGATTTAACAGCTTCTTTGAGTGTTTTTCCGGCTGCTAATTCTTCTTTAATCCGCTCATAAATAAGTACGTTTGCATCGACCGACATACCAATGGTTAAAACGATACCGGCAATTCCCGGCAAGGTTAAAACTGCTCCAAATGCAGATAAAACACCAAAAATAAATAACATATTTACTGCCAAAGCAATATCTGCAAAAATACCGGCTTTTCCGTAATAAAACAGCATATATGCCAATACTAATAATATAGCAAAAATAAAGGATTTCATACCAGCATCAATTGCTTCTTGACCTAATGATGGACCAACAATTTCAGATTGTATAATATGTGCCGAAGCAGGTAATTTACCGGATTGCAACGCGTTGGCAACATCTTTTGCTTCTTCAATTGTAAAATTACCGGTGATTTCTGTATTCCCTCCGGAAATTTTTCCGTTCACACGTGGTGCAGTATATACATAGTTATCTAAAACAACCGCAACAAATTTACCAATATTTTTTTCAGTCATTTTTGCCCATTGTTTAGCTGCATGACTTTTCATTGACATGGTGATTCTAGGTTGGTTACTAAACTGACTAAATTCTTGACGAGCACTTGAAATTACATCACCTTCAATTGGAGCAACTCCTTTACGATTCGATTTAATTGCATATAAACGAATAGTATCGTTATCTTTTTTAGGAATATCCCATAAAAATTTAGCATATTTTAAAGAAGAAGGTAATAAAGCTCTTACTTCTTTCATATGCAAATACTTGTTGATTTTTGCGGTATCTTTTACTGTTGTAACTCCTAAAACCGGTGTTTGCGGATATTGCGTAATTTGCATGATACTCGCTAACGGGTTTTGTTGTTTGATATTTAAAGAATCCTTTTTACCGGATAGTAATTTATCTACAGCATCATCAGATGTTGCAGTATCTTTTTTAGAAGAAACATCTTCAACCTTAAGGATTGTTGCTAATTTTTGATTTGCTTTATTTAAAAACCCTTTGGTATCTGCAACTTCGTAAGCTTCCCAAAATTGTAGTTTTGCTGTACCGGTAAGTAATTTTTTAACACGATCAATATCTTTTGCTCCTGGCAATTCAATTAAAATTCTACCTGTTTTACCAATACGTTGAATATTTGGTTGCGTTACTCCAAAACGGTCAATACGATTACGAATTACTTTAAAAGCAGTTTCAATTGACGCATCAACTTGCTTGCGTAAAATTTTCGCAGCTTCTTCATCAGATGTTTTAAAAGTAATTTCAGAGCCTAATTTTCCAAAGATATCCGGGTCTCCTAATTTTACTTTTCCATTACTTATCTCTTTAAAAACTCGTAAAAATAAATCTAAATATGGCTCATTGCTGTTTTTCTGCATTTCACTGGCTTTGTCTAAAGCTTGACGAAACACCGGGTTTTTAGAATCTCCGGATAAACCGATTAAGATATCTTTTACCGAAACCTCTAAAGTAGCATTGATACCTCCTTTTAAATCCAATCCTAAATTCATAGCACGACTTTTAACATCGTTATATTTGAATTTATTAGTGATGTAATTCACCTCGATGGAATCTAAATATTTCTTTTCTTTAGTTTCATCTCCTTTAGCAAATTCTTTTGCCTTTTTCTCAACTCTATTCGCTACGTATGTAAATGATAAGTAATAAACACATATCAAACCAAACACAATTGCCAATAATTTAATCGCTCCTTTGTTTTGCATTATTTTAAGTTTAAAATCTTTAAGTTCTTTTTAAGAATTTGCAAATATAACATTATGTAAACAAATAGCCAATTGTTTTAAAGATTTTTACTATAACGCACAAAACAAAAACTAAAAACCAACAAATATCATCTTACATTTTAACATATTCCGTAAATTAGCCAACTCAAAAATCAACAAATAATGAAACATCTATCAGACATTGAAATTGCACAAAAAACAACATTAGCTCACATTAAAGAAATCGCAAAAAAACTAAATATTAAAGAGGATGATTTAGAATATTACGGAAAATACAAAGCAAAAATTCCATTAGATTTAATTGATGAAGAAAAAATTGCACAAAATAATCTAATTTTGGTTACTGCTCTTACACCAACACCTGCCGGGGAAGGAAAAACAACAGTTTCTATCGGTTTAACCGAAGGGCTTAATAAAATAGGAAAACAGACCACAGTTGTCTTAAGAGAACCATCATTAGGTCCGGTTTTTGGCATAAAGGGAGGTGCTGCCGGCGGAGGATACTCGCAAGTTGTACCAATGGAAGATATTAACTTGCATTTTACAGGTGATTTTAATGCCGTAGAAAAAGCAAACAACTTATTAGCTGCCCTAATTGATAATAATTTACAAAGTAAAACCAAAAATTTGGGTCTTGATGGAAGAACAATTGCTTGGAAACGCGTAATTGACATGAATGACAGAGCATTACGCCAAATAACTATTGGTCTTGGTGGAACCGCAAACGGTATTCCCAGAGAGGATGGCTTTAACATCACACCGGCATCCGAAGTAATGGCAATTCTTTGTATGGCAACTGATTTTGAAGATTTAAAAAAGCGACTAGGTGATATTTTTATTGGATTTACTTTTGATAAAACACCAATTTTTGCACGCGATTTAAAAGCGGAAAATGCAATGGCAATTTTATTAAAAGATGCCATAAAACCAAATTTAGTACAAACCTTAGAGAAAAATCCGGCAATTATTCACGGAGGTCCTTTTGCTAATATCGCACAAGGAACTAACACGATTATTGCAACAAAAATGGGATTATCTCTATCTAATTACGTAGTAACAGAAGCCGGATTTGGTGCTGATCTAGGTGCCGAAAAGTTTTTAGATATAAAATGTGCCAGCTCCGGTTTAAAACCAAAATGCGTGGTTTTAGTTGCAACAATTAGAGCTTTACGCCATCACGGAGGTTCACCAAAAGAAGAATATAACACACCAAGTATAGATCGTGTTGAAAAAGGATTTGCTAATTTAGAAAAACACATCGAGAATATTCGTAAATTTAACATTGAGCCTGTGGTTGCCATAAATGCATTTACAAATGATACTGAAGAAGAAATAAATTTGGTAAAACAAAAATGTGCAGATTTAGGCGTACAAGCAGTTTTAAGTGAAGGTTGGGCAAAAGGAGGTGATGGAACAACCGATTTAGCCAAAGCAGTAGTAAATGTTATCGAAAATAAAGCAGCTAATTTTAAACCTTTATACGATTGGAAATCTCCAATTAAAGAAAAAATAGAAAAAATTGCAAAAGAAATATATGGTGCCGATGGTGTGGATTATGACCGAAAAGCCATTCTTAATTTAAAACGTATTAACCGTTTAGGTTTTAATGATTTTGCAGTTTGTATGGCAAAAACACAAAAATCGTTTAGTGATAACGATAAATTAATCGGCAGACCTACCGGTTTTAGAATCACAGTACGAGAAATAGAAATTGCCGCCGGAGCAAAATTTGTCATTCCAATTCTTGGCAAAATGATGCGTATGCCGGGATTACCGGAAACACCTGCAAGTGAAAATATGTTTATTGACAAAAATGGTACGATTTCCGGGTTGTCTTAGGTTTCATTCTTACTTTAAAAGTAAAATAAGGTTTTTGCTGTTAGCAAAAACCTTATTTTTTATAAACTATTGCTTAATGTCTAATAGAGAAAAGGTCTCAGTTCATGCATAGAACATTACTGATTTTTTATATACCCATCCAACAATAAATTCACTTCTTTCTTTACTTTATTCTGAAACCACTTAGTCCAACCAAATAAGAACCCTTTTATTCCCAGAGCTTGTTTCGCCCAAGTATAGAAATCAAAATCATCAGTGTGTTGTATTATTTTATTATCTTTTAATACAAATGAAGCAGTAACCATATTCGTTACTTTTCGTTTTTTCTTTCCAAAACGGTAAATTGCTCTCCATTTAGCTGTTCCGGTATCTTCACCAACAAAAATATCTTCTACCGAAATATCGATGTCTTTATTTCTGTTTAAAAGCATTTCCCACATTTTTTTTGCACGATCTCCTTTAAGTTCGCCAAAAACCGGATCCTTAAAAACAACATCATTTGCATAACAATCTTGCATACTTTTTATTTTACCTGTGGCAAAAGAATAGTAAAAACGAGTAATTAATTTTTTATTATTTAAGGGCATTTTTTATGGTATTATCGTAAAAAAAAGGAATCCAATTGGAATTCCTTTTATTATTCAATCTCTAAAAAGAATTTATATCATTTTTAAATTATTAATTTCTTGTTGTGTTAAAAAACGATGTCTGCCTCTTGGTAGGTTTTTTTTGGTTAATCCTGCAAAAATCACTCGATCTAATTTAGTTACATTATAACCGAAATGAGCAAAAATTTTACGCACAATACGATTTCTACCGGAATGAATTTCAATACCAACTTCATTTTTAGGTTTACCATTAATATACGAAATATCATCTACAAAAACCATTTTTCCTTCCAACACAAAATTTTCTGAAATTTTTTGTAAATCCGCCATTTTTAACTTTTTGTCTAATACAGCGTGGTATAATTTACGGACTTGATGTTTAGGATGTGTTAATTTTTTAGCCATTTCACCGTCATTGGTAAACAGTAACAGACCGGTTGTTTGTCGGTCTAATCTTCCAACAGGATACAAACGTTCTTTGGTTGCACCTGCAATTAATTCCATCACAGTTTTTCTACCTCGTTCATCATCGGTTGTGGTAATGTAATTTTTAGGCTTGTTTAACAGCAAATATTGTTTTTTCTCAGGCGTTAGCAGCTGTCCGTCAAAACGCACCACATCATCAGGTTGTACTTTATAACCCATTTCGGTAATGGTTTTTCCGTTAACCGAAGCATTTCCGGCGGCAATATACACATCCGCCTCTCTACGAGAGCAAATTCCTGCATTTGCTATAAATTTATTTAATCGTATTCCTTTATCGGAAGACTCTTTTTGAACTGTTTTAGCAGGTTTTTTCTTAAAATTTTTAATGTTTTGCGGATTAATTCGATAATTTTTATCTTTTGGTTTACCGAATTTTTTTCCTTTTTTAGAAGTGTTTGCACTTCGATTTACTTGACTATGTCGTCCTCGCGACGATTTTTTTTCTGATGCCATTTTATTTTATTTTTTTGCAAAAATACAACATTAATATCTGTTTAAATGTTATAAAATTTATAATGTGTAACTTTACCGAAATTATTTTAATAATGCAAAAACAATTTTTACAATTTTTAGTGCTAATTCTTTTTGTTACAAGCTGTGTAGCACCTAGAAAATCTAATTTTGATTCATTACAATTACATTTTTTACAAGAAAAAATAATTCCGCCAAACGCAAAATTTAACAATACCATTGTCGGTGGTTTATCTTCGTTGGATTATGCAAAAAACCGATTTTACGCTATAAGCGATGATAAAAAAAATCCGCGTTACTATCAATTAAAAATTGATGTGAACACAAAAGACAGTATTAAAATCAATAACGTAATTCCGATTAAAATTAAAGAAGATGTCGATCCGGAATCGTTGCGTTTTGACACTACAGATAATACTTTTTATTGGTCTAGTGAAGGAAATATCCGAAAAGATATTTCACCGGCAATTTTTAAAATGGACACCTTAGGAAACATCTTAAAAAAACTCCCAACTCTTACAATGTTTCAAGCAAATAACGACGTAAGACACAATGGTAGTTTTGAAGGATTAACCTTAGATCCTAATAAAAAATCCATTTGGTTGACCATGGAACTTCCTTTAAAACAAGATGGTGATGAACCAAAACTAACACAAGGAAAATATCCTGTTAGAATTAGTAAATTAAACAAAAAAACCGGAAAATTAGAAGCCCAATTTGCTTATCTCTTAGATAAAATTCCGTTAGATTCCAAGCCTTCCGGAAAATTTACGGTAAACGGTGTGCCCGGAATTTTAGTAGTAGATGCAACACATTTTTTGGTCTTGGAACGTGCTTACGCTTCCGGACATAAAAACGGTGGAAATACTGTAAAAATATATCTAATCGACATAAAAAATGCAACAGATATTTCCGATATAAAATCTTTACGAAAAATTAACTACAAACCTGTAAAAAAAACCTTGATATTTAACTTTGAAACCATAAGAAACCAATTAAAAAACAATATTGTAGATAATATCGAAGGGATTACTTTTGGGCCGAGATTAAAAAATGGTAACCAGAGTTTATTGGTTATCTCGGATGATAATTTCAGAAAATTTAATGACCAATTACAACAAATTATTATTTTTGAAGTAGAAACAGATTAAAATCTCGGATTATGCAACATCAATTTTACTTAATATCCGAATTTTTAATTTCGCTAACAGGTGGTTTTTTACTACTTGCCATTTGGTTTGCTATAAACAAACAATTTAAACAAAAATTAGCTTCCGAAATCTCTGTAAAACGATTCGATAAAGGGTTGTTATACCTCAGCTTGTCAGTTTTTGTTTGGGCATTTTCCGCCGGAATAACCGTTCTAAACATTCATTTACATCTAAATGAATGGTTTATTAAGATAAGTCAGAATTTATTTTCCATTCTTAACAGTTTCTTTTTAATTTTAGCATTGTATTATCTGGATAATGCTCCCAAATATTTGTATAACAACAAAAAAAGTACCATTAGAATTTTATTATTTTTTGTTTTTTTAACCTTATTATCCTTCGCATTAGCGATATTTTTTGGTGACACCATAAAAACCAAAGGTATACGCTTAAATGCAATTCCGGATTTGTTGTTATCTGCTATTTTATCTTGGTTTTTAATCGTGTCTTTGTACCGTACTTTTAGCAATAGAGAAATGCATAATATAGCTGTTATCTCAGTGTTAAGTGTTTTGCTTTTATTTGCATCACAATTGCCTTTTGTTTTTGAAATTAAAGGATTTTCCTTTCAAAACGATTTAATAAAACTAATTTCAAAATCCACATTAATAGGTGTTTTTTTGGTTTTAGGAACAAGCTGGGTTATAGAATTAGCTCAGTTGCCTGAAGCGACTCAAATGAAAATAAAATTTACCGATTGGAACCAATTGGAATTAAGCATTCCGTCTAAAAACATCTTGCAACAAAAAATAGAATTCGGAAAAAAAACCACACAATTTAACAATTTATTAAAATTTGCTGTTAGACGAAAATTTGCTCCGGAAAAAGCAATGTGTATCGAAGTTTATAATGGTGGTGAAATCCCCAGCCAAACCTATTTATCTAGAATAATAGACAACTTAAACGCTATTTTAGATTTACAAAACGACAATAAATTACACCGAAATGACTTATTTACTTTTATCGGACAAGCAAAATACCGTCTGCGTTTTTTGCCCGAACACATAGAAATCGACCAAGCTCTACTAAACGAATTTGTAGAAAATGTTTCGGAGGATGCTTATCGTGGATTTTTATAACTCTTATTATCTTACCCTTATTTTTTATGACAAAAAATTAGAATCCTTTTAATTTTAAATACTCTTTCGCCGTAAAAACCGGAATTTTAGCAGTTTTAAAATCTTTTAAATTACGTGTTATAATAATATCGATACGGTTTTCAATAGCAGTATTATACTGTATTGCATCTTCAAAATCTATAAAATCTGATTCCAAAGACAAATCTATAACCTTATCATCCATTAATAAGACATCTACTAAAATCTTGAATTTTCTTAATATTTTATGAACACCATCTATTTTTAATTGCTGAGATAAAATATAATATGTATTTGCAAATGTTAATGAAGACACATAAAGTTTTACCATGTTTTTATCTGATAAAGTAAATATCCTTTGAGCATCAACAAAAAAATCATCTCGTTTTGCAAGTAAATCCAAAACAATATTTGTATCGACCAAAATATTTTTTTGTTAAAAATTCAGCATATTCTTTCTTATAATCCTCATCACTTAGTTTAATCACTCCTGTTAAACTCTTAACAAGCTGACTAATTTTTTCTTCCTTAACGTTTTTTTTTGGTAATCGCAGATAAATAACTTTCAATCATTTTTGAAAGACTTATATTATTTTTTCTAGCGTGTATTTTAGCTCTTTCAATAATAGTCGCATCCAATTTAATGTTATTTTTTTGCCCATTATGAATTATTATACGTACAAATATAAAGTATTTTACGTGCAAACAAAAAAATGGTACTTTAATCCGCAAAAGTATTTGTACTGCAAAGCAAACTATAAGTCATTATTGGCAATGCTCGTTTTTCAATACTCACCAGAACTAGTGCTTCGTTTGCATCTTTAAGGTAATAAAAAAAGAGACTGCCCTTAAACAACCTCTTTTAAAAAATACTTTCGTTTTTTTATTTATTTAGTAAAAGCTGCCCAACGTTTATTCACAGCTTCTTCGGCATCTAATAAATTTAGCACTTCATCTGCAATATTATCACTTAACTCTAAATGCGTAGAAAATCCTACACAAGATGCATTGATTTCACCCAAAACATATTTGTCTTTTCCGGTTTTTTTATCGGTATCTAGTATAAAGTCGGCAGTCCAAATAAGTGGTAAATCATAATTTCCTAACCTACTTTGAATTAAAGGAATTGATTTTCTAACCATTTCTACCAATTCCGGCCATTTATCCGGACTATCATATCTGTATTTTGCACCAGAAAATAAGGTTGCAGAAAAAGAATCTTTACCTTCTGCAGGTTTTTTATGTACTACATTTACAACTTTATCTCTTAACATTAACACTCTAATTTCCCCTTCTTTTATTCGTTCTAAAAATGGCATATCTAATAGCATTCCGTTTTCTCCATCTAAATATTGAATACAAAATTCTAAAAACTCTTGTAATGTTTTCTCTTCGGTATGGTTATCTTTTGCCTCGGTGAGTTTTAATTTAGCATCTAGTGGTATTGCTTTTAATTTTTTATACTTATCTGCATCTATTACTTCTACACGCCAAATCCCCTCACCTGTAGAACCTCTGTTTTGTTTTAAAACCCTAACACCGTTTTTTAATGTTTTAGGAAAATTCTCTTTTAAAGATTCGAAATCGTAATAAGTATAGACATCATCTGGAACTATAGGAGTTCCTTTTAATTTTTCTACGGCATTCTTAGCTCCATAAGCAACCATAGCGTCAGGATGAGGCAATCCTTCAACACCATTTGCAACCAATTCTTTTAGCATTTGAAAATAACCAACTTCACTTGGCAAGTTTCCCGGATTTACTCTACTTATATAAGCATCGGCTTTTTCTTTTGTGTAACAATAAATCTCACCTCTATCTTTATCTGTATAAAAAATAATTTCGGCAGTCCAGCCAAGTTTTTTAAATGAGTCAATAATTGGTTTAGAATCTTTTCTAAATCCATATACTCCTTTGTCTGAACCACCTCTGGCTTCAAAAATAATTACATGTTTTTTCATTAAATAGGATATTAAATTAGTAATACTTCAAATTTACAACTACAAATAAATAAGAAATATGACAAATATCAATTAAACAAAAAATTACAAAAAAATTAAATGGTTGCTAATTTAAAGGTGTTTAAAATTATCTTTATCCTTCTGTTTTATTTAATTTATCGAGAAATACTAATGCCAAATACACTTTTAATTTAGCTCAATCATATTGAGCTATTTTCAAGATTATCTTAGTTTAAACTCTAAACAATTCCCATTTTATTTAGTAAAAAGGAAGCATTCATATTTTGGCAAATTCCTTCTTTAAAGGAGTAGTCAAAATAAAGTTCGTTATCTATTATTTGTGCATCAAAATAATAATTTGTTACTTGTTTTAGTTCGTTTGCTGTTTCACAAAGTGATAAATCGTGTGTAGCTATAATTCCTGTTGCATTGGATTTAACTAATTTTTGTACAAATTTCTTAGAGCCAATAGCTTTATCGTGTGAGTTTGTTCCTTTTAAAATCTCATCTAAAATAATAAAATAATTTTCTTGACGGATTTTATCTACAATAAATTTTAATCGTTTTAATTCTGAAAAAAAATACGAGGTATCTTCACTTAAAGAATCGTCGGTACGCATACTGGTTATCAACTTTATAGGCTTGTATTGAAAACTCTTGGCACAAACCGGCAAACCTACATTTGCCATAACAATACTTAAAGAAACAGTACGTAAAAAAGTAGATTTACCTGCCATATTTGCTCCGGTTACAATATAAAAGTGATTATCGGCAATAATAAAATCATTATCTATTCGCATTTCTTTTGGCAATAGCGGATGTCCTAATGCTTTTGCATTAATTGTATATTCTGTACCGGATAACTGTGGAAAAACATATTGATTGTGATTAAAAATATAGTTTCCGTATGAATTATGTGCATCAAAAAAAGCAATAACATCAAACCAATTATTTACTTGATTTTTATAAGTATTTACCCATTTTTCTATTTTATAAGTTTGTTTAATATCCCAAAGAGCAAAACCGTTTCCTAAAAGGGCAAACAAAATATTGTTTCGTTGATCCAAAGCATCGATGTATTTGGCTAATTCTTTTAAAATATCTGAAACTTTTAGGGAATCGTGTTTTGTTTCTTCCTGTTTTTTTTGCAGTAAATCCGAGCTAAACATTTCAGTCTCTATTAGTTGCAATAACTTAAAATATTGCTTAAAAGTATCACCTGCTTTGCTTATCTGCGAAGATAAGAGCTGTATTTTTTTTACGTATTTTCCGCTTATTAACAAACCTAAAACAAGC
>JALSLI010000023.1 GCA_026988395.1 Flavobacteriaceae bacterium
GTCGCCAAGCAGAAATCTGAAATGCGGTATAACCACTATTGGTTAAGGTTTGGATTGCTGCTGCCGATATATCATCAGACATTAAAGCCGCATGATAACAAATGGATTTAGTAATATAACGTTTAGTTTTAA
The DNA here is from genome assembly GCA_026988395.1 of Flavobacteriaceae bacterium. Lineage (GTDB taxonomy): Bacteria > Bacteroidota > Bacteroidia > Flavobacteriales > Flavobacteriaceae > S010-17. The sequence continues at coordinate 133 of JALSLI010000023.1, forward strand.
TATGTGGTGCTTTTTTAGGAACTACAATACGCGATGAATTTTCAACTTTTTCAATAATTCTACGCATTTGTTGTACTACCAAAACCGGATGTTTTCCTACCGAAGTTTCTCCGGATAACATCAATGCATCAGCTCCGTCCATAACCGAATTGGCAACATCGTTTACTTCTGCTCTTGTTGGTACACTATTTTCAATCATCGATTCCATCATCTGCGTAGCAATAATAACCGGAATTCTGGCAGACTTCGCTTTTTCTACCAACATTTTCTGAATTAAAGGCACTTCTTCCATTGGTAATTCTACACCTAAATCTCCACGAGCAACCATTAAACCATCAGCATATTTTACAATTTTATCGATATTTTTTACTGCTTCCGGTTTTTCTATTTTGGCAATAATCGGAATTTTATAATCAGAATGCAATTCAATTAATTCTTGCAACTCTTTAATATCTCTTGGTCTTCTAACAAAAGATAAAGCAAACCAATCTACTTCTAGGTTAATAGCAAAAATAGCATCCTCAATATCTTTTTTGGTAAGTGCCGGTTGTGAAATTTTCGTATTTGGTAAATTAACGCCTTTTTTAGAGTTTAATTTCCCTCCTACAATTACTTTTGATACAACTTCCGAAATGCCATCTGTATCGACTACTTCAAACTTTAATTTTCCGTCATCTACTAAAATAAATTCTCCTTTTTTTACATCTCTCGGAAAACGTTTATAGGTCATAAAAGCTCTTTCTTTTGTCCCTTTACATTCTTTTGTTGTAAATGTAAAAGTATCTCCTTTAGATAAATTAACACCATCACCCATATCTCCAACGCGTAATTTTGGACCTTGCAAATCGGCTAAAATTGCACAATTGTGACCTAATCTTTCATTCATTTCTCTAATGTCTTTAACCATTCTGGTAACATTATCATAATCGGCATGCGAGAAATTTATTCTAAAAACATTTACTCCTGCTATACTCAATTCTTCCATTTTTTCTATAGTATCGCAAGCCGGACCAAGGGTTGCTACTATCTTTGTTTTCTTTGTTGTTGCCATATTTTAATATATCAAATTATTGATTGTTTTTAATTTTTTAGGGTCTAATTCGGCACAAGCCAATACACCCTTAATATTAGTAATCTCTTTAATTATTTTTTGTTTTTCATTACCGGAAAGATCGCCTTCAATTTTTAAAAAATAATCGACTTCTTTTTTTTCCTTCATCAAAACATATGTACTGTAAATCGTATCAAAAAGGCTAAATGAATTGATTGCAGTTTTTTCTTCGATTACTTGTTTGTTAGAAATTAAAGACCAAAATGTAAAGTTTATTTCATTATTGCAATCGTAAATGGAAAAATTACCGTTTTTTTGTTTAAAATTAAGACTGTACTCACTTTTGCGTAGTCGAATATTAAATATAGAGTTCAAAAATATGGCTAATCGATAATCTTCTAAAGTACTATGAATACTTAGTAGAAAAAAATCATAATCATAGATAAAATCTAATTTTAATTTGCCCATAATTCCGTTAAAAAATAATTGCTAAAGTACGCATTGTTTTTTATAAACGGATTAAAAAACCGTAAATAAACGTTAATTTTTAAAGATGTATAAAAATTACCAAACGATATCCATAAAAACTTCTTATCTTTACCGATTCTAAAGAAGATAAAAGAAAACTAAAAATTTTTGTTTATGAATTACGGTAAAGAATTTAAAGATTTTGCTACAAAAAAACATGGTATTAATAGCATGCATCTAGATAAAATTATAAGTAGTGTAACTCCTTATATCATAGAAGAGCGTCAAATGAACATGACACAAATGGATGTATTTTCCAGACTAATGATGGACCGCATTATATTTCTTGGTTCAGGGATTGATGATTATGTAGCAAATGTTATCCAAGCACAATTATTATTTTTAGAAAGTGTGGATGCTAATAAAGATATTTCCATTTATATTAATTCTCCCGGAGGTGGTGTTTACGCAGGTCTTGGTATTTATGATACCATGCAATTTATTAAACCGGAAATCAATACCATTTGTACCGGAATGGCAGCTTCTATGGGTGCAGTTTTAATGTGTGCAGGTCAAAAAGGAAAACGCTCTGCTTTACCACACTCTAGAATAATGATTCATCAACCACTTGGTGGTGCTCAAGGTCAAGCTAGTGATATTGAAATTACCGCTCGCGAAATATTAAAATTAAAAGAAGAATTATACGAAATCTTAGCAAAACACACAGGGCAACCAATTGAAAAAATCCGTCAAGATAGTGATCGTGATTATTGGATGACTGCTGCCGAAGCTAAAGAATACGGTATGATTGACGAAATATTAACAAGAAACAAATAAAATGGCTAAAAAAGAAAAATTAGAATGTTCTTTTTGCGGTAGAAAAAAATCGGAAACCAACTTGTTAATTGCAGGTTTGGATTCACATATTTGTGATCGCTGTATCGAACAAGCTCATAATATTGTTTTAGAAGAAGTACTTGTAGGTCAAACCGATACAGATGGTTTATCAGGCGAATTGGTCGTTAAAATACCAAAAGAAATTAAAGCATTTTTAGATGATTATGTAGTAGGACAAAAACAAACAAAAAAAGTGATGTCTGTTGCCGTTTATAATCATTTCAAAAGACTTTTACAACCTGAAAAGGAAGAAAATATTGAGATTGAAAAAAGTAACATTATCATGGTTGGCGAAACCGGAACCGGTAAAACCTTAATGGTTAAAACCATTGCCAGAATGTTAAATGTTCCGTTTGCTATTGTAGATGCAACCGTTTTAACGGAAGCAGGTTACGTAGGTGAAGATGTGGAAACTATCTTAACACGCTTACTACAAGCAGCAGATTATAATGTAGAAAAAGCAGAAAAAGGAATCGTTTTTATTGATGAAATTGATAAAATTGCCCGAAAATCTGCAAATCCTTCAGTTACTAGAGATGTTTCGGGTGAAGGTGTACAACAAGCCCTTTTAAAATTATTGGAAGGAACAGTTGTAAATGTACCGCCAAAAGGAGGAAGAAAACATCCGGATCAAAAATTTATTCAGGTAAACACTAAAAATATCTTGTTTATCGCAGGTGGAGCTTTTGACGGTATTGAACGCGTAATTAGCAATCGTTTAAACATGCAAGCCGTTGGGTACAGTGCCTCTTTATCAGATGACAAAGTAGATGAAGATAATTTATTACAATATGTAATCCCAAAAGATTTAAAAGAATTTGGTTTAATTCCGGAAATTATCGGACGATTACCTGTGTTAACTTACATGTATCCATTAGATGCTAAAACCTTACGTGCCATTTTAACCGAGCCAAAAAACTCGTTAATAAAACAATACAAAAAATTGTTTGAAATGGATGGCATCGACTTAAAATTTGAAGAAAAAGCCTTAAATTATATTGTTGAAAAAGCAATTGAATACAAGCTTGGAGCTCGTGGTTTACGTTCACTTTGCGAGGCTGTTTTAACCGATGCAATGTTTGAACTTCCGGGAACCGATACCAAAGAGTTTATCGTTACTAAAAATTACGCAGAAGATAAAATCAGTAAAACCGAGATCAAACAATTAAAAGCAGTTTCTTAAAGGTTGCTAAAAAATTATACCATTTGTATTACGCTATCTATTTTTTGAATAGCGTTTTTTTATTAATTTATCATCCTCCAAATACAAAATAAAAACTCTACGTATATTTGTAACGATAAATTTCCATAAATGATAAACAGAAGTACCATAGATAAAGTTTTTGACACTGCTCGCGTTGAGGAGGTTATTGGTGATTTTGTACATCTAAAAAAAGCAGGAAGCAATTTTAAAGGTTTAAGTCCGTTTACCGATGAAAAAACACCTTCCTTTATGGTGTCGCCGGTAAAACAAATCTGGAAAGATTTTAGTACCGGAAAAGGTGGTAATGTAGTTACTTTTTTAATGGAGCACGAACATTATACCTATCCGGAAGCAATTAGATATCTGGCAAAAAGATACAATATAGAAATTGAAGAAACCAAACAAACAGACCAACAAAAGGAACAAGCAAGTGCTCGCGAAAGCATGTTTTTGGTATCGGAATTTGCTCAAGATACATTTCATAATACATTATACAATAACGAACAAGGAAAAGCCATTGGTTACACTTACTTTAAAGAACGTGGCTTTACCGATGAAACC
>JALSLI010000024.1 GCA_026988395.1 Flavobacteriaceae bacterium
ATGAGTAAGATATAGCAAATATATAATTTTATTTATATTTATCATTATTCTTTTCTTTTTTTTTGATTTTTTGGATTAAAAAAAATGAATTCCGAAAAAACAAAAAGTAATATTTCTATCTATTATCCTGTAAAATTTACAATAATTTTTACTTTTGATGGATAAGATACTTAACTGCAAATTTAATGGAACAACTTAAAATCCATATTCAATTAAAAAATATAATTGTAGATGAAAATATAATTTTTAAACGGCATTAGAAAGGTAATTGTAAAATTTGAAATGAAGTATCTTAGAGTTTACTGCTGTTTGAGTTCCGTTTATAGATTTATGATTATTAGAATAAGTATTACAACGGAATGAGTTCAGAAAATTTAGATGCTGAATGATAAATTTAGATTAGCTATCGTATGTCTAGATTTTTTTAGTTCGTTTTTTTATCAATAAAAAATGAACAAATAAGATATTATATTAATTATTAGGTTTTTAAGTATCGGTATAAATTACCTATTAAATTTGCAGTAGAACCAAAAAACAAATAATTAAACTGTAAGTCCAAACTTGAGGTAGTCTGAAATTATCTTTACGTTTATTGAGGTTAATGCTTGATTTATTTGTGAAAACTACATGAATACTAAACTACAAATAAAAAAACACTCATTTATATAAATGAGTGTTTTTTATGTGGTCCCACCAGGGCTCGAACCTGGGACCCTCTGATTATGAGTCAGATGCTCTAACCAACTGAGCTATGGGACCGTTTTTGCGAGTGCAATAATACTACTATTTTATTATTTGTACAATAAAAATTCTTCTTTTTTAAGACTTTATTGTATCTTCGACCTACAAATTAATCTATTTTTATATAAATCAATTTATTATGCGATATCTATTTTTAACTGTTTTAATTTCAATTTCAACTTTTAATTATGCTCAAAAAAATCAAAATACACCTATGAATTTTTGGGATAATGTTCAATTTGGTGGTGGTATAAATCTTAATTTTTCAAACCAATATACTATTTTAGGTATTTCGCCAAGTGCTATTTATAATTTTTCAGATAAATTTGCTTCCGGAGTATCTGTATCTTATCTGTATGTAAAAAATAAAAATATTTCTGACCCTTTATCTGTTTATGGAGCAAGTGTTTTAGCAAGATACCAACCTGTTGAAGAAATCCAATTATCAACCGAATTTGAAGAAAATTTTTTAAAACAAGGCAATATTAGTAAAACTATTCCTGCTTTATATTTAGGTGCCGGATATAATGTAAGCCCCAACATTGCTATGGGAATTCGTTATGATGTACTATATGATGAAAATAATAACATTTATCCATCTGCAATTACTCCTTTTATTAGAGTTTATTTTTAAGAATAATAATTTCTAAACCATACTTTTTGCCACTCTCGTTTTAATATTTCAAATGAAAGTACAGCATATAAATCGTCATTTTCCGATTGGATAATGTTACGAATTTTTGTTTCATCTAAATCAATACGATAGAGTAAATTTAAAAATAACTCAAAATCGGAATTAATGATATCCTTGATAAGCTCTTTAAACGATTGAAAAAAAATATCAAAACTTGTATTTATGTCACAATTAAAATCGATTCCTATTAATTGAAAGTCTTTATTAATTTGAAGCAATAAATTTTTATAAATTATTTTTTCTTGAATTTGCTCTTCTAAATCTTGTGTATTTATAACTTTTGGAAGCATTTTTTTTTTACACTTTACGTTGCATTAATTCTTCTCCAAATTGTATCCACTCCTGTTTCAATGTATTTGAAACAGATAGGTTATTTAAAGTTAAATATGCTATTTCTGTATACTTTTTGATTTCAGCCAGCACCAATTCGGGGATATTATATTTAACATACAATGCTGTAACGGCATCTATTTTTTCTTGTTCATTTATAATATTACTAAATAATTTATCTAATAAAATTTTATCTTCATTTGTGATAATTTCTTGTAATTTTAAATATAAAAAAGTCTTTTTATTTTCAATAATATCACCTCCTATTCTTTTTCCAAAGGTATGTACATCTCCAAAAGTATCCAGATAATCGTCTTGTAACTGAAAAGCAATTCCTAAATTAAGACCAAACAAATACATGTTATCAGCATCTTTTTTAGATGCTTTTCCTATCAAAGCTCCAATTTGCAAACTACTAGCTAACAAAACTGCTGTTTTATAGGTTATCATTTTGATATAATCTGTGATTGTAACATCGTTTCGCGTTTCAAAATCTACATCATATTGTTGTCCTTCGCAAACTTGTAAAGCCGTTTTATTAAAAATTTGCATAATTTCTTTGTACTGTTTACCCTCGTATTTTTCTAAAAATTGATATGCCATAATGAGCATGGCATCTCCGGATAAAATTGCCGTATTAAGATTCCATTTTTTATGTACTGTTTGATTACCTCTTCTTAAATCCGCATGATCCATTACATCATCGTGTAATAAAGTAAAGTTGTGAAAAACCTCAATAGATAAAGCTGCCGACAAGGCTTCTTTATAGTCATTAGAGAAAGTTTCGCAAGCTTTTAAGCATAAAACCGGACGTAAACGTTTCCCTCCTATTTGTAAAATATAATCAATTGGTTTGTATAAATTGATTGGTTCTTTTACTTGAATTTCTTTTTTTAAAAAATTTAAAAATACGTTTTTATATTTTGCGAGTTCCAATGTTTTTAATTTTGGTTCAAAGATACTTTAATAAAAGAAAATAATTCAAAATTTATTTTTACATTTATCAGTAATTATCAAATCAGGTTAAAATGAGTTTTTTTAATAAAGTAAATGACAAACAAAAAATAATTCTAGTTAGCAGAATTGCTGTTGTTAGTTTTTTAGCTTTAATGTTTTATGCACCGAAATTATGGATAACCGCAAAAGATTTTCCGGTGATACCTTTGTTTGATTTTATACCTATTCCGCATTATCCATTAGATTATATTTTAGCTTTTTTATTAATTGGTTTATTAATCTCCTTTTTTATTAAGCCCAAAAAAATTATAGGTCTAAGCATTGTTATTTTATATTTTTACTTGGCAATGGTAGATCAAAACAGGTTACAACCTTATTTTTATCAAAGTGTTTTAATTATTTTGACTGCTTCATATTTGCGAAGCAGTCAAAAAAACACAACAATTGTATTACACTGTTTAATGCTCATTTTTATAGCTACTTATTTTTTTAGTGGCATACATAAAATAAATGCAAACTTTGATTCGGTTTGGAAACATGCTTTTACAAAACATTTTAGCATTTTTCCGGAAACGATACGATTGTATTTTATATATTCTATTCCGTATATTGAAGCTTTTATCGGTTTGATGTTGTTATTTAATAAAACAAGACGAATAGCAGTGTTACTAATAATCACCATGCATTTGGGTATTGTAATTTTATTACTTAAATTTGGCTATGGTTACAATGTAATTCCTTGGAATTTACAAAATATTTTAAGTGTTTATATTTTATTTTGGAACTACAAATCAAACGATCCATTTGCAGTTTTTACACAATATTTTAACTATAAAAAAGCAGTGATTATCTTTTTAACTTTTGTTTTACCCACAACGAATTTATTTGGATTTTGGGATCATCTTCTTTCTTTTAGCTTTTTTTCGGCTAAATTAAATTATTATTATATCGAGTTAAATGATGATAAATTAATTGAAAACCTTCCAAAAGGAGTTAAAAAATACATTTTTGATTATAACGGAAAAAAAATTATTAATTTAAACGATTGGGCAGGTGATGTAAACGGCGTTCTATTATATCCGGAAGATCGTGTAGCCAAAAAAACGCAACGTTATCTTGAATCATTTTCAGAAACAAAAAACAGCACAAAATTAGTTGAATACCATCATCGAAAAAGAGATTAATTTACGCTAAAATGCCCTCTTTTTTCGATTATTCTTCCTTGATAGTTTTTTAACCTTACTAAAAACCAATAATCATCAGGCGGAACAATTTCTCCATTATATTTACCATTCCAACCCAAACCATTTGGTTTAATTTTTGCTACAATTCTACCATAACGATCAAAAATTAAAATATCTGAAACTGTTTTAAATTTTGCATCTGCTGTATTTATATTGTCGATATTCCAAATATCATATTTTCCATCGCCGTTAGGAGTAATAAATTTTGGATATTCTAACAATAAAATAAGACCGTTGCAAGGGGAAACATTCTAAATTTATTTAAAAACACATAGTTATACATTTGATAATCAAAGTATAAAGTTGTATATTTACCTTATGAAAATACACAA
>JALSLI010000025.1 GCA_026988395.1 Flavobacteriaceae bacterium
TAATTATGGCTAACTAATATCTAAAAGACCATTGTTTGTAATTGTTTTCGGCTTCTATTTTGTTTTCTATTGCGTCCGGTAATGCCGGAAAGAAATCGATACCTGTAATTTTTTCGATATTATCAATGGTTGTAGTAAACTTGTACAATGGTTTTTTGGTGTCTTTATTTGGTATTAAAAAAGCGATTGCTTTAATTTTATCTCCGTTTTTATGTAACAAAATCTTATAAAATCGTTTTGGAACAGCAACTTTTTCTCTTCCAATAGTTTTTAATTTTTTATCGGTTAAAACACCTCCGGTAACAACATATAAAGTACCATATTTTTTAGTCCAATATCGTGTTTTTTGCTCTAATCTGTTCCAAATTCCGGCATTAAATTTATGGTTTTGCGGAGAGATATTTGATGTTAAAAAAGTTTCATTAAAGGCTTCTTTAGAAAACCTGCGATCTCCGGCAGGACAAAGATGTCCTTTATCGTAACCTGATTTTTTATAATTACGATAGTCTGCTGATTTTGTTTTTACATTTTTATCTTTAATAAAAAAAGGTCTTTTTCTATCAATATACTTAATATGATTTGGTTTTAAAATGTAAGCTACCCATTCAGGTTGCTCTTTATTTTCATCATAAGAAAGCGTATAATACTTGTGTTTTACAATCTGTTTTGTTGTTGATATTGGCAAATAATTAAAACGAATTGTATCTGCAATCTCATCATTATTAGTTACATCTGTAACCTTTAAATTATGATGCTTTTGTTGGTAAAAAGCGATTACTGCAATAATAATCGTAAAAATGAGCGTGATTATTTTTTTAGTCTTCAAAAAAATTACTTTTTTAATTTGATAATTTCAAAATTTGGTGTTTTTGTTAAATCGGTCAATAATGTATAAACTTCAGTTGGTGGTGTTATTAGTTTTCGTTTGGTTAAATCAATCCAAGCTAAGAAAACAGTAATTTCTGCAGATAAGTTATCATTTTCATCAAAAATTTGATGGTAAATTTTACAACGTTCTCCATTTTTAGAAATTGCTGCTAAAAAAGATTTCACTTTAATATCTGCACCTATTTTTATTTCTTTTCTAAAAATCGTATTTTCAGAAAACAAAACAGGTCCTAAATTTAATTTTTGAAAATTTTCTAAATCAAATCCCTTTTCTTTAAAATAACGTAACCTTGCTTCGGCAGCATAATCATTATAAGCTGTATGACGCATATGTCTATTGGCATCGAAATCAGACCATTTGGTTAAAAATTGTATTGTATATGGCATTTGGTATATTTTTTGCTTCTTTAGATTTGTCAAATATAGCATTTAAAGTGTGAAAAATTATAAATTATAATGTGTATATTTGTAGAACAAAAAATTATTAATCATTAAAAAAATTACATTATGGGATTATTTTCATTTATTAAAGATGCAGGAGCCAAATTATTTGGCGTTGGTAAAACATCTGAAGAAGAAGCAAAAGAATTAGCAGAAAAAAAAGCAGAAAAATTAAGAAACGCCATTGAAGCAATGGGTTTTAAAGTTACTGATTTAGATATTGAAGTTGATGGTGATACTGTTACTATTTACGGTGAAGCTGAAAACCAAGAAACCAAAGAAAAAGTTGTTCTATTAGTTGGTAACACTGAAGGTGTTGCAAATGTAGATGACAAAATGGATACTGCAATTGAAGAAGCTATTGCGCAATTTTACACGGTGGTTAAAGGCGATACTTTAGGTAAAATAGCAAAAGAATTTTATGGTGATGCTATGAAATATCCTGTTATTTTTGAAGCCAACAAACCAATGTTAAAAAGTCCGGATTTAATTTATCCTGGTCAAGTATTACGTATTCCTGCTTTGGAAAAATAATAGATACCAAAAAACACTAAAAAAGCTGTCTTTTACGACAGCTTTTTTTATGGATTATTGTTTTTTTGGTATTGAATTTAAATACAAATCCTCAACTTTTTTTCTAGCCCAAGGCGTACGTCTTAAAAATTTTAAACATGATTTAAGCGAAGGATCGCTCTTAAAACAATTGATATTAATGCGTTCCGACAATTTGTCATACCCATAATTATCGATTAAATAGACTAACATATCGGCTAATTTTACACCGTGAAGCGGATTACTTGGTTGTTTGTTCATTTTCTAATATTTTTATTGCTGCTTCTGCACAGCGTTCACCATCCATAGCGGCAGATACAATTCCTCCAGCGTAACCTCCTCCTTCGCCACAAGGGAAAAGTCCTTTTATTTGAATGTGTTCTAAATGTTCATTTCTTGGTATATTTACCGGTGATGATGTTCTAGACTCTACTCCTATTACATTAGCTTGATCAGTTACATAACCCTTCATTTTTTCTCCGAATGCTTTTAAACCTTTACGCAACCTACTACCAATTAATTTTGGCAACAAAGAATGTAATGGTGCTGATTTTAATCCAGGTTGGTATGATGTTGGGTTTAACGTTTCTGAAAGTTTTCCTTCAATAAAATCGGTTAAACGTTGTGCAGGAGCTCTTTGTGTTCTTCCTCCTGCTTGCCATGCCAATCGTTCTAAATCTTTTTGAAATTGTAAGCCTTTTAATGCTCCGTATTTTTTATATTTTTTTAAATCTTCCTCCACATTTATTTCCACAACAATACCGGAATTGGCAAATTTACTATTTCGTTTGGACGGAGACATCCCATTTACAACAACCTCTTCATTAGAAGTAGCGGCAGGAACGATAAAACCTCCGGGACACATACAAAAAGAATATACACCTCTACCATTTATTTGCTGTACCAAACTGTACGAAGCAGCCGGCAATAATGGATCTCTTTCTGTAGAACAGTGATATTGGATGGAATCAATTATTTTTTGAGGATGTTCAACACGAACACCCATTGCGAAAGATTTTGCTCTTAATTCAATTTTTTTGTCGTGTAATTTTTCGTAAATATCTCTAGCTGAATGTCCGGTTGCCAAAATAACGGCATTGATTTTAAATTTTTTTCCAGTTTTAAGTACAATTCCGGTAATTCTATTATTTGTGATTTCAAAATCAGTTACTCTGGATTCAAAATAAATTTCACCACCAAATTTTAAAATTGTTTCCCTAATATTTTGTACTACTTTTGGTAGTTTGTTTGTGCCTATATGCGGATGAGCATTAACTAAAATTTCTTTGGTTGCACCGTGATAGACCAGGTTTTCAAAAATTTTACGTACGTCACCTCTCTTTAAACTTCGAGTGTATAGTTTTCCGTCGGAATAGGTGCCTGCTCCTCCTTCGCCAAAACAATAATTAGAATCCGGATTTACAAAATGATTCTGATTTATGGCTTTTAAATCTCTACGGCGATCTTGCACATTTTTTCCGCGTTCAAAAACGATTGGTTTATAGCCTAATTCCAAACAGCGTAAAGCGGCGTACATTCCGGCAGGACCAAAACCTATAATATGAATTTCTTTTGCTTTTTGTACGTTTTTATATTTAAAAGTATAAGGAATATCTTTTGGAGCTTCTTCATTAATATAAACCGAAAGTTTGTAATTAAAATAAATTTTTGGTTTACGAGCATCAATAGATTTACGGTGAATTTTTATTTCGGTAATGTCCTGTTGCTTAACGCCTAAATAATGTGCAACTTTTTTGTCTAATAAGTTATGCTTGGCATCTTTTAAACTAATACGGAATTGTAATTCTTTAACCATTTGGCAAAGTTAACGGAAAAAACACCAATAGCATAAAATTTATTCTTTTACAAATTGTTTTACAATATAATTACCTGAATTGTCCATAATTTTTAATAGATAAATTCCTGAATTAAAATTAGTTGTATTAATCTTATTAAAATTTTTATTTAATTTTCCAAATTGTATTTTTACACCTATAACCGAATAAATTTCGTAGGTATAATCCTTTGCACTACTTTGCAATACGATTTGTAAATTGTCTTTTACAGGATTAGGATACAAAGCAAAATGTATTTGCTCTTGATTTTCTACTCCTAATACAGCAGGATTTAAAACAGTTGCACCTTTATTGGCTCCATGATATGCTAAATCCATAACTGTATCATTACCTCTTGCCCAAATTACAGAAATTGAATTGGTTGAATGTGAAAACACATAATCATAATTTTCTCCGGTATCTAATGCTCTTGTTGCAATAACTTCACGCTTAGTTCCGGTAACTACATCAGATATTAATGTCCAATCTTGATTTGCATCTGTTTGTGGTGTATC
>JALSLI010000026.1 GCA_026988395.1 Flavobacteriaceae bacterium
CCTCTACCCTTTTTAAGTTATGGAGGTTCTTCCTTTTGGGCATTCACCATTTTACTTTTTATTTTTATCCGACTTTACGCCAACAATAAATACGAGTTATAAAGATTTTGTTCTTCCGCCGTCAACCGGAAGATTTATTCCGTTAATATAACTTGCCGCTTCGCTACTTAAAAAAGCAACTGCATTGGCTATTTCAGATGGGTTTGCAAATCGTTTTAACGGAATTTGATTACGCATTACATCTTCAACTTCTTCCACTTTTTTATTTAATTTAGAAGCTTTATTATCGATTATCTGCTTTAACCTAGAGGTTGCGGTAGCTCCGGGAAGCACGTTATTTACGGTAATACCAAATTGCCCTAATTCATTGGCCAAAGTTTTCGCCCAATTAGCAACTGCTCCTCGAATTGTATTGGAAACACCCAAACCATCTAAAGGTTGTTTTACACTGGTGGAAATCATATTAATAATCCTTCCGAAACCCACTTTTTTCATAGAAGGAACAACTGTTTGTACAAGAAGATGATTTGCTTTTAAATGTTGTGTAAAAGCTTTGTCAAACTCCTCAATTGAAGCAGAAAAAACCGGTCCTCCGGCAGGTCCTCCGGTATTATTTACCAAAATATGAATTGTTTCAACTTCTTTTAAGTAATTAGAAACCACCTCTTTTAATTTGGTTAAATCTTGAAAATCTGCCACTAAAAATTGATGTTTTTGAGAATCGTTTTTTGGCAATTCTTGCAATACTTTCTTTAATTTATCTTCATTTCTGGCAAGTAAAGTTACATTTGCACCTAATTCTGCCAATTCCATTGCTGTTGCTTTTCCAATTCCTTGTGTACTACCACAAACCAGTGCATTCTTATTACTTAAATCTATATTCATATTTATATTTTTTGTCTTAGTTTCACATAATTTCTTCTTATGGAAGAAATTTATTTATTATTATTTCAAGATATTATTTTCCCTTAAATTGAATTTAAAATCAATATTTTAAGCATACATTTTTCGGTTCTGTAAAGAAACGTAATGCTTCAAAACCTCCTTCTCTACCAACACCGGAATCTTTTACACCTCCAAAAGGCGTCCTTAAATCACGTAACATCCAAGTATTTACCCAAACAATTCCTGCTTCAATTTCTGTTGAAAATTTTAATGTTCGCTTTAAGTTGTTTGTCCAAATTGTTGCCGACAAACCATAACGCACACTATTTGCCATTTTTAAGACTTCTTCTTCTGTTTTAAATGGCATTATTGTTACAATTGGTCCAAATATTTCTTCTTGATTTACTTGGCAATTATCGGTTTTTACCTCTAAAATAGTAGGTTGCATAAAATAGCCGTTTTCTAAATCTTTTATTTTAATTTGCTTTCCGCCAAACAATACTTTTGCTCCTTCTTTTTTTGCTATTTCAACATATGACAATACTTTGTCTAAATGTTGTTTAGAAACCAATGCACCTATATTAGTATCTTTCTCTAATGGATTACCAACTTTTAATTTACTTACTAATTGCACAAAATCATGTTTAAATTTCTCGTAAATCGTTTCTTCAACAAAAATTCTAGAACCACAAAGACAAATCTGTCCTTGATTGGAGAACGAAGACAAAACTGTTGTTTTTAACATTTGTTCGTAATCACAATCGGCAAAAATGATATTCGGATTTTTACCTCCTAATTCTAAAGACAATTTTTTAAATTTTGGTGCTGCTATTTTTGCAATTGCTGCTCCGGTTTTGGTTCCTCCGGTAAATGAAATTACTTTTACTTTATCGTGTGATACTATTGCATTTCCGGCACTTTGACCAAGTCCGTGAACAATATTTAAAACACCTTTTGGCAAACCTGCTTTAATACAAATTTCTCCTAATAAAAATGCGGTCATTGGCGTTACTTCGCTTGGTTTTGCAACTACACAATTACCTGCTGCTATTGCCGGAGCGATTTTCCAAGTAAATAAATACAAAGGTAAATTCCAAGGCGAAATACAGCCAACGACTCCTATCGGATGTCGTAATGTATAATTTATCGCTCCTTTACCAATACTTTCATAAGATTCGGAGCCAAATTGCGTAATTGCATGAGCAAAGAACCTGAAATTATCAGCTGCTCTTGGTATGTCAATCGTTCTTGCTAAGGCTAATGGTTTTCCGTTGTCAATAGCTTCCGCTTTAGCGAAAGCATCTATATTTTCAAGTAATAAATCTGCTATTTTTGTAAGAATTTTACTTCGCTCACTAACATCCATTTTAGACCAATTATCAAAGGCATTTATTGCCGCTTCTACCGCCAAATCGACATCCTTTTCATTAGAATTTGGTATCTCTCCATACAACTCTCCGGTTGCCGGTTGAAAATTTGGTAGCCAATTATTTGAAATCGGATTTACAAATTCGCCATTGATATAATTTTTAATTTTCATTAAAACGATGTATTATTTTGCATTTTTAAGCGAATCAATTTCGCGTTGTAGTTTAATAATTTTTAAAGAATCCCTTTTGGCTTCTAATAATTTAATTTGTTCTTTTAAATTTATCTGCTTTTTCTTATTAGTAATATCTTGATTCAACATCTTAACAGAATCTAATTTTATCTTAGTTATGTTTAAAGAATCCTTAACTAAACCTGTATCTTTTAGCATTGTTACATTGGGATTTAATTTAAAAAAATCATTGTTTGGTTCGCTCTCTTTCCAGACTGTACCAAGCTGTTTTAATATGGTATTGTTCCATTGCTCGGGTTGTTTTACATCTACCCAAATTACATCGCGATAATTCATATCTACCAATGCCAAATCCGGCGTTGCCGAACCATCAAATTTACGACTGTTTTTACGTTTTGCAGCTATAGTAGATAAAACAAACATACGTCTTTTACCGGCAATATCTTTAATGTACGGTCTAAATTCTACAGGTTTATTTAAGTTCCAATCGTAGTTCTTTTTCGATTCCATAACTTTTAATGGCATTGCCGAAACTCCTGCAAATCCATCTTTATGCGAAACGTGGTTGTAATACATCATATGATTGCTACCGTCTGACGGAATAAAAACCGAATACGATAAACTGGTTCGTTTTTCACCAATTGGTTCTAATCCAAACCAATGATACAGACCTGTATAGGCGTTTTTATCGACATCACTAAAATTAAAATCAGTTATAAAAGGTTGTTGGTTTTGATCATCGGGCAAATCAGGAATTTTAACAGATGTGTGCATATTCCAAGGCAGAGGATCGGTAAATCCACCTAAAAACATCAAGGACTCTGCTTGAAGACGAGAAATATTTTCCGATAAGGTGTTTTGTTTCTGTAAAAAAGGATAGTTTTTCATTTGCTTAGGACTAACAAATTTTCCTTTACCAAATAAAACACGTTCTGCGTAATCTTTTGCCGTGTGTTTTCCGTTTTTAATAATCATTACGCCTCCAAAAGTTGGATACGGAAAAAAGAAACCTTTCCATTTGGTTAAACTTACAACTTCCACCCAATCTCCTGTATCATTTTTCATATAAAACACTTCTCCGGGTTCCATATTAAATAATTGCCATAAATTAAATTTTTTTACTACTGCATTGTAAGTGTTTCTACTAAAAGAAAGCGATTCGCCAATAGAAAAATTCACTTTTACACGATTATCACCGGCAAATCTAGGGAAAGCCGTTGTGCTTGGTACTGAAAACAACTCTTCAATATCATCACTAACACGTTGCCAAACATATTCTTTTGCAGGTTGAATTGCCATCGTCCAACGATTGGTAGAATCTACACGTACTAATTGCGGTTCGGAAATTTCTTCGGTTTCACCAATAGATTCGTATGCCATTGTTTTAATATTGTTAAAAGGCTGAATACGTTCGTTTCTGGTTGTTGGTAATTTTTTAATTTCGGTTAAATCTAAATTTTTATAGATATTATATTTTTGCATAAACTGGTACATTGTTGTTTTAAAAACAACAAAATACAAAGCTCCAAAAAAGAGTAGCATAAAGATAAAATAGCCTGTTTTTTTTCCTGCTGATGTTGCCTTTCGTAAAGCTTTAACAGAAAGAAAAAAGACAAGTAAGCTAAGTAGAATTAAAAAAATATGCTTTCTAATAAATATTAGGAAAGGTTGTAAATCATCTCTAAAAATGAAGAGTGCAAAAGCCAAAATAATAAAAAAGACGATTAACATTA
>JALSLI010000027.1 GCA_026988395.1 Flavobacteriaceae bacterium
GTTCCAAAAATAATATTTTAAAAATAAAAATCTTGATATAATAGACTTAAAATTCCGGTTAACGAAAAAAATAATCAATTTTAAATAATTAATTATCAATTTATTAAATACTATTCATATTACTAACAAAACTTTTTGGCACAGTACTTGAAAATAATTAAGCAAGAAAGCGGTTTCCGAAAAGCTTAAAAAGAGTAGGAATAATTTTAAAAACCAATATGATGAAAAAAATTACTTTATTAATCGGATTATCATTATTGGTTTCCACGATTACTGTCGAAGCCAATAATACCAACAGACCAAACCGTAAATTTGGCACTTTTAATCGTTACCACCAAAGAACGGTAACGTTTAAAGAACGTAATATTTTATTTTACGTGTATCCTAATGGCGATTTGGATTTTGAACTAAACACGTATTCAAATTCGTATTATGGTTCTTCAAATTATTATTACAAAGGTAATCGTAAGCAAAATACAAGAAAAAAATCTTCGTCTAAAAAACGTTATAACAGACATTATAGTCATCACAACTACATCGCTTATGATTATTACGGTCGTGTAAAACGTATTGGAAATACTTTTATTCACTACGATTATTACGGAAGGGTAATTGCTATAAACGGCATTACAATTTCGTATAGGCACAATCGTCTAAGTCGTGTAGGTAATTTAAGAATTGTTATCGATAGATACGGACATATTAGATATATTGGAAGCGTAAAACCAAGATACCATTACTATCACTCATACTACAACGATTATTTTTATGATGATTACGTGTATGAATACGATGATGATTTCTTTAATGATGATGATTTTGAAGATGATTATGAGTATTTTGAAGAAGATGAAAACTTCTACTATTACCGTTCTAAAAACAAACATACCAAAAAAGGTAAAAACGGTAAAAACGAAAGCAAACAACGTTTAATAAAACGACGTAAATCTAAAAAAAATTTATAAAGAATGCATTGCATCGGTGTTGTTTAAAGCAACACCGATGCTTTTTTTTGGTTATTGTTTATGCGTTTTCTTGCTTCCTTTATACATTTGGTATTTAACAAAACGACATTCTAATTTTCCGTTATAAAGTGGAATTCTTCTACTTGTTTTTAGTCCGACATTTTTAATACCTTCTTCTAAATCAGAAGTTATAAGCCACGCATCCGTATCGGTATATCCTTGTTTTAACGTGTCACCTATTCGTTTATAAAAAACCGGCACATTTACTTTTAATCTTTCGCCGTATGGCGGATTAAAAAGTATAATTGTTTTTCCTTCAACAGGTTTTTCGGTAGTAAAAAAATCTTTTCTTTCTACCGTAATAAATTCGGTTAAACCGGCATTTTGGATGTTTTCTTTTGCTTTTGCAACAGCACTTGGTGCTTTATCGTAACCAATTATTTTTTTATCTATTTCACGCACTTTTTTTAACAAGGATTCTTGAATTTTATCAAACAAAGCATCCTCAAAATCCGGCCAATTTTCAAAAGCAAAACCTTTTCGGTTAATGTTTGCCGGTATGTTTAATGCGTGCATTGCCGCTTCTATTAAAATGGTTCCGCTACCACACATTGGGTCTATAAAATGTTGCGTGCCATCGTAACCGGAAAGCATCACCATACCTGCTGCCAAAACCTCATTTATCGGTGCTATATTTGTGGAAGATTTATAACCTCTTTTATGCAAAGATTGACCGGAACTATCAAAAGAAACGGTACAAATATCTCCTTGTATATGGATGTTTATATTTAAATCGGCATCTTCTAAATCCACACTTGGTCTTTTGTTGTATTTTTCTCTAAAATAATCGGCAATAGCATCTTTTGTTTTTAAAGAAACATAATGTGAATGGCTAAAATTATCGGTTGCCAAAGTAGTATTTATAGAAAATGTTTTATCGTGAAACAGAAATTCTTCCCAATAGATTTTCTTAATTCCGTTGTATAAATCTGTTTCATTTTTAACCTTAAATTGCGTGTAAGGTTTTAAAATTCTAATAGCTGTACGCAAAGCCATATTTGCCTTATACATAAATCCTTTATCGCCATAAAAAGAGACATTTCGCACACCTTCTTGCACTTTTATTGCTCCTAAATTTTTTAATTCTTTGGCTAAAACCGGTTCTAATCCGTATAAGGTTTTGGCTACCATTTTAAAATTTTGCGTCATCTTTGCCTTTTATTTTTTGCAAAGGTATGGTTAATCCTTATAAACTCAATACTAATGATAAATATTTCCTTCAAAATTCGTATTTTTGCAACATGACAGAAACGAAAGAATGGTTTGCTACTTGGTTTGACTCAGAATTTTACCACGTTTTATATAAAGACCGAGATTATAAAGAAGCAGAGCTTTTTATGCAGCATTTGGTTGCATTTTTAGAACTGCCAAAAGGGAGCCATATATTAGATTTGGCTTGCGGAAAAGGAAGACATGCTGTTTACCTTAATAAAATCGGTTATCGTGTAACCGGAGTTGATCTTTCTAAAAACAGCATTGCGTTTGCAAAGAAATTCAGTTCAGAAACTTTGGATTTTAAGGTACACGATATGCGAAATCCATTTCCTAAAAAATACGATGCTATTTTTAATCTTTTTACTAGTTTTGGCTATTTTGAAGACGATTACACAAACATTAAAGTTCTTCAAAATATTGAAAACGGTTTAAAGAAAAACGGAATTGCTGTGATTGATTTTATGAATGTAAATTATGTAAAAAAACATTTAAAAGCCACGGAAAAAGTGGTGAAAAACGACATTATTTTTGATATTAATCGAAAAATTGAAAACCAAAAAATAATTAAAGATATCCAATTTAAAGTTGCAGGAAAAACGTACAATTTTCAAGAAAAAGTACAATTTTTAACTTTGGAAACCATAAAAAAATACATTAAATCTACTACATTGAAATTAGAACACACTTTTGGCGACTATCAATTAAATGATTTTAATGTTAACGAATCTAAAAGATTAATTTTAGTACTTAAAAAATAAATGATTTATTTTATTCTAATACTGGCAGTTTTGATAGGTGCAAGCATTGTTTTGTTTGTAAAACCAAGCGAACGATTTATTCAGTTTTTATTAGCTTTTAGTGGAGCTTACCTACTGTCTATAACTGTTTTACACTTATTACCTGAGGTTTTTACCGAAAGTAACGAACATACCAAAATAGGTGTATTTATCTTGATTGGAATTTTAATACAATCTGTTTTAGAATATTTTTCTAAAGGGTGCCGAACACGGTCATTTACATATTCACGGACAGTTAAAATCCATTCCTTGGGTTTTATTAATTAGCTTGGCAATTCATGCTGTTTTTGAAGGAATTCCATTAGGAACAGATGAAAATAAAATTTTATTATGGGCAATTTTTATACATAAAATTCCGATTTCCATAATTTTAACCACATTTTTACTACAAACAAAATTACCTAAAACAGCTATTTTCGGATTGTTGCTTGTATTTTCCTTGATGAGTCCTATGGGTTGTTATTTGTTTGAAAATATTCCGTTTTTAAACACATATAGCACTGAAATTACCGCAGTAATTATCGGAATATTTTTACATATTTCAAGTATTATTCTATTTGAGAGCAACGATAATCATAATTTTAGCATTCGTAAATTTTTTGCTATTTTATTAGGATTTGGTATTGCATTTATGAGTGTGCATTAACCTGCAAAATTTACCACAACTTCTGTCTTTATTAGATAGAATACTGAAACATAAAGGAATATTCTCAGCTTTATTTTGGCTATTCTTTACTATGCTTTGCATAGTTACGCCATTTTTCTAAACATTGTTCCATATCTTGTGGCAGTTTCGATTCAAAACGCATAAAGTCTTTGGTTCTAGGATGTTCAAATCCTAATGTTTTGGCGTGTAGAGCTTGCCGTGGCAAAATTTTAAAACAGTTATCTACAAATTGCTTGTATTTGGTAAATGTTGTTCCTTTTAAGATTTTATTTCCGCCATAGCGTTCATCATTAAATAACGGATGACCAATATATTTAAAGTGTGCTCTAATTTGGTGGGTTCTTCCTGTTTCTAACTGACATTGCACTAAGGTTACATAACCAAAACGCTCTAAAACTTTATAGTGTGTAATTGCCGGTTTCCCAAATTCGCCATTAGGAAAAACACTCATTTGCAAACGGTTT
>JALSLI010000028.1 GCA_026988395.1 Flavobacteriaceae bacterium
CAAAAAAAAAAAAAAAAAATAGAAAAATTCTGAATTTCATAAAATTTGAGGTGAAATTCTTATTTTAGTAAATTACCTATCCAAAATAATTGTAACAGGACCATCATTTACCAAATACACTTTCATATCGGCACCAAAAATACCGGTTTGTACTTTTTTACCTAAATCAGTTTCTAATTGTTCTATGAATTTTTGGTATAACGGAATGGCAATTTCCGGTTTAGCTGCTTCTACATAACTTGGTCTGGTTCCTTTTTTAATATTTGCATATAAAGTAAACTGACTGATAATTAAAATCTCGCCTTTAACATCTTTTACCGATAAATTCATTTTACCGTCTTTATCACTAAAAACTCTTAGGTTTGCAATTTTGTTACTCAACCATTTTACAGTTTCCGGTGTGTCGTTTTCCGAAACACCAACCAATAATAAAAGTCCGTTACCAATAGTACCAATAATTTTATTATCTACTTTTACATTTGCCTCTAAAACACGTTGTAAAACTATTTTCATAAATCGTAATTTTCGGTTCTATAGTGTTCTTGGTCTCCTTCTAAAATTTGCAAGTAACTCTTATATCTAGATGTTGCAATCTCTCCGTTTTTTAGAGCCTCTTTAACTGCACATTTAGGCTCGTTTACATGAATACAATTATTAAATTTACAAGCTGCTTTTAATGCAAAAAACTCCTTAAAATAATCACCTACTTCTTCTTTTTTAAAATCTACAACGCCAAAACCTTTAATTCCGGGTGTATCGATTAAAAAACCTCCAAAAGGCAACGGAAACATTTCGGCAAACGTTGTAGTATGCTGTCCTTGTTTGTGTTGTGCCGAAATCTCTTTGGTTTTTAACTGTAAGTTTTTGTCTAATTTGTTTGCTAAAGTAGATTTTCCAACACCGGAATGCCCTGCAAATAAAGTCACTTTATTTTGCATTAAAGCTTTTACTTTATCGATATTTATTTCCTTTTTTGCAGAAACATCCAACGTCTCATATCCTATTTTTTGATAAATTTCTTGTAATTTACCTTTAATAATTAATGCTTTTTCATCCAATACATCTACTTTATTAAAGAGTAATATTACCGGAATTTTATACGCTTCCGCGGAAGCTAAAAACCGATCGATAAAACCTGTAGTAGTAACCGGATTTTCTATTGTAACAAAAAGCAAAACTTGGTCGATATTAGATGCGATAATATGTGTTTGCTTAGATAAATTAACCGATTTGCGGATAATATAATTCTTTCGTTTATGAATATGATAAATAATACCTAAATCCGATTTCTCTTCCAACTCAAAATCTACCACATCACCAACCGTAACAGGGTTCGTACTTTTAATTCCTTTTATTCTGAATTTTCCTTTAATACGGCATTTAACAACTTGATTATCAGATAAAACAGCATACCAACTTCCGGTAGATTTAATAACAATTCCTTGCATAATCGCAAAAATAATGTATTTTTGTAAGATAGACTTTTAAATGAGGGTAAAATTATCCTTAATCGTTTTGTCTATACATTTAAAAAGTATGTTATGAAAAAACAATTATTCTTATCCCTTTTACTTTTACCGCTAATTGTTTTAAATGCACAAATAGTAAACAAAGGAATCCTAAAAATTAAAGACGGAACAACAGTTTATTTTGGTGAAAATTTCACCAATAAAACCGGAGCAACCCTAAATAACGAAGGAAATTTACACTTAAATGCCGATTTAATTAACAATGGTACAATGACGCAATCTGCCAATGCTAATTTGGCAAATGGTATCACTTATTTTGACAGTCCAACCAATACAAATGCAACTATAAACAGCATCCAACACATTTCGGGATCAAATAAAATTATTTTTGAAAATCTTGTGGTAAATATGACAGATGCTTCTTCAAAAGGCGTTTTAGTTGCGGATAATACCGAATTAATTGTAGAAAATAGCGTAACCTTAACACAAGGCGATTTAAGATTAGTAGATAAAACACAATTAATTCAATTACATACCGGAGCAAATGCCAATTCCGGAAACGCTAAACTACTTAAAGACCAGCAAGGAACAGGCGATACATACAATTATAATTATTGGAGTTCTCCCGTAAGCGGAGCAACAACCAACCAATATCAGGTAGGCGAAATTTTATACGATGGTACCGATGCTAATATTAATCCGTTTTCACCACAATTAATCACCTATTCTACCGGTTCACCTTGGAATGGAACTCCTCCGATTACCGATGGAAGTGGAAATGTAACCACACCAACCATTTTAGAATCCTATTGGATTTGGAAATATAACAACCAAATAATAGACGACCTAAACGGATGGGAATTATTACGTAATAACACTAGTATTAACGCAGGATTAGGCTTTACACATAAAGGAAACGGCGTAGCTCCGGCACAACAAAATTATGTTTTTAAAGGAAAACCAAACGATGGAACTTACACGTTTACCATTGGTAACGGACGATCTACTTTATTAGGAAATCCATATCCTTCGGCACTTGACGGAGATAAATTTATAAATGATAACGCAACAATTTTGGCAGATGTTAACACCCCAAGTGCCACAACCGGAGCTTTGTATTTCTGGGAACATTGGGGCGGAAATTCGCATTTTCAAAATCAATATCAAGGAGGTTATGCAACTTACACTTTGGCAGGAGGAACACCCGCAACTTCACATCCGTTGGTAAACGGTGGTGGAACGAGTAGCGGTATTCCCGGACAACGTTATATTCCGGTAGCACAAGGATTTTTTGTAGAATCCAATTCCGGAGGCACAATAAACATTAACAACTCGCAACGCATTTTTAAAACCGAAGGAGCAGATTCGCATTTCTTTAGACAAAATAATCCGGAAACTGCCGATACAACACCAAGAATTAGATTAGGTTATAACAATCCAAACGGATTTTACCGCCAAATAATGACTGCTTTTATTCCTGTTACGCACGATAGACACGATACCGGTTACGACGCCAGAATGGCAGATATAAATCCGGATGACTTATTTTGGGAAACCAATAACGATGCGTATGTTATCGATGCTAGACCCTTTGGTGTAGAAAAGAAAATCCCTATCGGTCTTAAAGTAAGCTCCTCCGGAATACATAAAATATTTTTAGATGTGACAGAAAATTTTAACGAAAATATTTATATTTTAGACACACATACCGGTTTTACAACAGACATCCGTCAAGCTGATTTTGAAGTAAATTTAGAACCCGGAATGTATTTATACCGCTTTAAATTGGTTTTTCAACCACAGTCTTCATTGTCCTTAAACGAAGAAATAAACAATAACATTAACGTATATTTCGCACCGAATTCCAACCAAATTATTATAGAAAATTTACATAAATTAAAGCTAAAAGACATCCAAATTTACAATGCAATCGGACAATTAATTAGAAAAGTGGATAAAAACAACCTCCAAAATGAACATATTACCATTCCGTTTTATGTTGCAAAAGGAACCTATATCGTTCGTGTTAAAACAAACTCAGGATTTGGCGGATTTAAAATAATTGCGTATTAATCATTTTTTTATTGTATTTTTGAAGCATTACTTATGTAAACCTTTTGTCTAATTTAAAAAAACAATATGGCAAAGTTTGGAGAAATCATTCAATCAGCACATCCAACTTTAATCGATTTTTATAAAGAAGATGATGATATAATGAATAACATCTTACGTGATGTTGCCGCAGCATTAGGAGATAAAGCAAGAGTTATCAAAATAAATATCGATAAAAACAACGAATTAGTTGAAGCCCTTCGCGTAAAAGGAAATCCTACATATATCATCTACAAAAACGGCGAAATGAAATGGCGACAATCCGGCGAACAAGATGCAAACACCCTTATCAATCTAGTAGAACAATTTGTGTAATTTTATCATTTCATCTGAGTTTAACTAATTTTTATTAATTCTAAATAAGATAACTAATATAATTAGTGTATTTTTGTGCGTTTTTTATATTAGACATATTATTTATGGATACATTCATTCAGATTATACAATTTATTTTTATTATTTCCATTTTGGTAATTTTACACGAATTAGGTCACTTTATTCCTGCAAAATTATTTAAAACCAAAGTCGAAAAATTTTATTTATTCTTTGACTATAAATTCTCATTATTTAAAAAGAAAATTGGCGATACCGTTTATGGTATTGGTTGGATTCCTTTTGGCGGATATGTAAAAATAGCCGGAATGATAGACGAGAGTATGGACAAAGAACAAATGAAAAAACCGGCTCAACCATGGGAGTTTCGTTCCAAACCAACTTGGCAACGCCTCATCATCATGATTGGAGGAGTTACTGTAAACTTCCTTCTGGCTTGGTTAATTTACACTTCATTGCTAGTATATAAAGGAGAAGCTTATATCGATAACTCTAAATTAAAATACGGTGTTTATGTTAATAATATTGGTGAAAAATTAGGTTTAAAAACAGGAGATAAAATAGTTTCTATCGACAATAAAAAGGTTAAAAAATTTAAAAATGTAGTTATGGGAATTCTCTTAGGAGACCAAATTACAGTCTTAAGAAACGGAAAAGAAATAAAAATTCCTTTATCAGATGAAGACAAAAAAATTATTTTAGAAAACCAAGGAAGCTTTATTTCACCTGCATTCCCTGCAAAAATTGATTCTATTTTACCTAAAACTGAAGCAGAAAAATCCAACCTTAAAAAAGGAGATGCTATCGTGAAAGCAAATGGTAAACCTATAAAATATTGGGATGAATTAGTTGAAAGCATCCAAGCTAAAAAAGCAGACACTTTAGAACTGGTTGTTAATAGAAATAACGCTTTAGTAGATTTAAAAATTTATGTACCAAAAGAAGGTAAAATTGGTATTGCTCCGGATGTATCGGAATTAAAAACCTTTGCAACAACAAAAAAATACGGCTTTTTTGAAGCTATCCCTAAAGGATTACAACAAACTGTTGATGTCTTGGTAAAACAAGTGAGACAGTTTAAATTATTTAACCGTAAAACCGAAGGCTATAAACACGTAAAAGGACCTATAGGCATTGTAAATATGATGCCTACTTCTTGGGATTGGCTATTTATCTGGAAATTTACAGCAATGTTTTCGGTATGGTTAGCTTTTTTAAATTTATTACCAATTCCCGCATTAGACGGTGGACATATCGTTTTCTTATTATACGAAATGATTACCGGTAGAAAACCAACAGAAAAAGTGTTGGAAATTGCCCAAATAATCGGATTTGTTATCGTGATGGGAATAATGTTATTAGTATTTGGTAGCGATATTTACCATTTGATATTTGGATAAATCAAAATATACATAAAAACCATTAAGTAAAACTTAATGGTTTTTTGTTTTATCTATAAATGTTACTTTTTTTGACATTTATCACTTTTTTTTAATTAAAAAACAGTACTTTCGTATTTTATTTATAATCATTCTAAATAAAGATGAGCAAAACCGTAGCAGATTTAAAAATTGGTGAAAAAGGAACCATTAAAGAGGTTTGTCTAAATGACATCCCTTTAAAATTGGTCGAAATGGGTTGTATGCCCGGAAAAGAAATTACTTTAAAACAAATTGCTCCACTAAACGATCCGCTTTATATTACCGTAAACGGAAGCCATCTTGCCATTAGAAAAGATATTGCCAAATTAATTCAAATTGACACACCTGAAAACAAGCAACAAAACCTATGCGAAACAGTAAAGTCATAACCGTTGCATTGGTTGGTAACCCCAACACCGGAAAAACTTCTTTATTTAATCAATTAACCGGATTAAATCAAAAAGTAGGAAATTATCCGGGCGTTACCGTAGATAGAATTGAAGGTTCTTGTAAATTAAACGATACAATTTGCAGAATTATTGATTTACCCGGAACTTACAGTATAAACCCAAACACTATTGATGAAAGTATTGTTTTAGACACGCTAATAAACAAAGACAATCCCGATCATCCTGATGTTGTTGTGGTGGTGGCTGATATTAATAATCTAAAACGAAACCTTTTCCTTTTTACACAAATTAAAGATCTTGGCATTCCCACCATTCTTGCTATAAATATGGCTGATGAAATGGATAAAAAAGGGATTTCTATTGATTTGGAAGAATTACAGAAACAACTAAAAAGTGATGTCGTTTTAATTAGTGCCAGAAAAAATATTGGAATTGATGAACTTAAAAAAAGAATTTTAAATCCATCAATAACAAATAACGAATCCTTAGCCAATTTCTCTGAAAGAATAGATAAAGATTTTTTTGATAAAATAAAAGAGGATTTTAAGGATTTGGCTTTATACAAAGCATGGTTATACATTACACAATGCAACGATCTTTCCATTTTTAGTAAAGACTATCAAAACAAAATTGAAAAACTTCGCGAAAACGAAAGTAAATTATCTAAGTTGCAACATCGTGAAACAGTTTTAAGATATCAATTTATAAACAATATTCTTAAAAAAACGTATAAAAAAGAGTTAGCAAAAGCAACCGATTTACGGGCTACTCTAGATAAAATTTTAATGCATCGCATCTTTGGATATGTTATTTTTATCCTTATCCTTTTTGTTATTTTTCAATCGGTTTTTTCTTTAGCACAAATTCCAATGGATTTTATTGACAGCACTTTCACAAAATTAAACACCATTGTAAAATCAAACTTACCGGAAGGTGTCCTAACTAGTTTAATTACGGAAGGAATTATCCCCGGAATCGGAGGTATCGTTATTTTTATTCCGCAAATTGTTATTCTCTTTTTAATGGTAGCCATTTTAGAAGAAACAGGATATATGAGTCGTGTAGTCTTTTTAATGGATAAAATTATGCGTCGCTTTGGTATGAGCGGTAAAAGTGTTGTACCTTTAATATCCGGAACTGCTTGTGCCATTCCGGCAATTATGGCATCTAGAAACATTAGCGGTTGGAAAGAACGTTTAATTACTATTTTAGTAACGCCATTTGTTACTTGTTCAGCTAGAATTCCGGTTTATGCAATTATCATTGCACTTGTTATCCCAAGAAAAAACTTCTTTGGTATTGGTTTGCAAGGGTTAACACTTTTTATGTTATATTTTTTAGGATTTGCCGCCGCATTAACCTCTGCCTATATCCTAAATAAAATACTAAAAGTAAAAAACAAAAGTTACTTTGTAATCGAGATGCCCAATTACAAAATACCATCTGCTAAAAATGTCTTTTATACCATTGTTGAAAAAACAAAAGCTTTCGTTTTTGGTGCCGGAAAAATTATTCTTGCAATATCGATAGTCTTATGGTTTTTAGCTACAAACGGACCATCAAATACTTTTGATAAAGCCGAAAATATTGTAGAAAAAGAGATCAAACTAAATAATAAATCACTTTCAGACACCGAAAAACAACAAAAATTAGCCACATACAAATTAGAACACTCGTATATAGGAATTTTAGGAAAAACCATAGAACCCGTTATTAAACCTTTAGGTTATGATTGGAAAATAGGTATTGCTCTAGTAAGTTCTTTTGCCGCAAGAGAAGTTTTTGTAGGAACATTAGCTACAATTTATAGTGTAGAAAATTCAGATAACGAAAAAAGTATCACACAAAAATTAAGTGCTGAGATAAATCCACAAACCGGCGAAAAACTATTTAACCTTCCTGTTGGAATGTCTTTACTAATTTTTTATGCTTTTGCAATGCAATGTATGAGTACGCTGGCGATTGTTAAAAGAGAAACCAAAACTTGGAAATGGCCATTATATCAATTGGTAGGAATGACAGCGATTGCATATCTTTTTGCCTTCTTAACCTACACCATATTAAAGTAAAAATGTAGCAATAATATTGTTTATCTTTGCAACTGAAAGAAACAAATTATGACTACTTATATCTCGTATGATTTTACTATATCACCAAAAGAACCTGCAACTGAAATTTTAATTGCCGAACTCGGTTATGCAGGCTTCGAATCTTTTGTGGAAACTGATAATGGCGTTATTGCATACATCCAAAAAGAAGAACATTCAGAAAATATTTTAGAGGGAATTTATGCTCTAAAAAACAAAGAATTTATAATCAATTATACTGTTAATGAAATTCCGCAAGTAAACTGGAACGAAGAATGGGAGAAAAATTTTAATCCCATTTTAATAGAAAATACCGTCTATATTCGTGCTCCTTTTCACGATAAAATCGAAAATATTTCACAAGATATTGTTATTGAACCAAAAATGAGCTTTGGTACCGGACATCATGAAACCACACATATGATGGTAAAACACCTGCTAACACTTGCAAAAGAAAACAAAATTAAATGCAGAACAGTATTAGATATGGGTTGCGGAACAGGTGTTTTAGCAATTTTAGCAGAACGTTTAGGTGCAAAAAAATTAGATGCTATTGATATTGACAACTGGTGCTACTTAAACTCTATTGAAAATGTAGAACGAAATAATTGTACAAAAATAGAAGTTTACGAAGGTGATGCTTCCCTCCTTTTAAATAAAAAATACGATATTATCATCGCTAATATCAATCGAAATATTTTATTAAATGATATGCAAACCTATTTGAACATTTTACAAGAAAACGGCACTTTATTATTAAGCGGATTTTACCAAGAAGACATCCCTACAATTGATAAAGAAGCTAGTAAAACAGGATTGAATTTACATAGTATTGAAGAAATGAACAATTGGGTGGCTTTGCGGTACGAGGAATAATCAATTAAAAATGCAATATCAATCTTGCAATATTAAAGAAAATTAGAATCCCGAATATATCATTACTTGTTGTAATAAAAGGACCTGTTGCCAAAGCAGGATCGATTCCGTTCTTATCTAAAATTAACGGCACAAAAGTACCTATTAATGAGGCAATTACAATAACCGATATTAAAGACACCGAAACTGCAAACGTAAAAATAAACGGATAACCAACTACCTCGCCAAATAAAATAATAATAATCGATAAAACTATTCCGTTAATAACACTAATACTTATTTCTTTTAACAAACGCTTTAAAACACTTCCTCTAATAATACCATTTGCCAAACCTTGTACTACAATCGCAGAAGATTGCACACCAACATTTCCGGCAACAGCCGCAATTAAAGGCGTAAAAAAGAACAATGCTTTTAGATTTGGATTGTTCATTATACCTTGAAAATTTCGCATAATAGTTACCGCTGCTAAACTACCTATCAGACCTAAAACCAACCAAGGTAAACGACCTTTTACCAATTGAAAAATTGTATCATCTGCTTCTACATCTTCGGTTAAACCTGCTTGCATTTGATAATCTTTTTCGGCTTCATCTTTAATAATATCTACCACATCATCAATGGTAATTCTTCCTACCAATCTGCCCATTTCATCTACAACAGGTAAAACTACCAAATCGTATTTCTGCATAATATTAGCAACCTCTTCCACAGGATCATCAACTTTTACAGAGATTACATTATTATTGTAAATATCTTTTACTTTCGACTTCATAGAAGTCGTTAACATTTTTTTTAAAGAAAGAATTCCTTTTAAAATTTCATTATTATCAACTACATAAACAGTAAAAACTTTATCTACGTTTTCGGCTTGTCTTCGCATTTCGCGAACACTTTTAAAAATAGACCAATCTTCATAAACCTTTATGAGTTCTTTACCCATAATCCCTCCGGCAGTATCTTCATCGTAACGCAATAAATCTACAATATCCTTGGCGTGTTCTACATCTTCTAAGTGAGAGATTACTTCTTCTTTGTGCTCATCGGAAAGTTCGGCAATAATATCTGCTGCATCATCAGTCTCTAACTCATCAATTTCTTCAGCAATTTCCTTAGGTGATAATGCACTTAATATTTTTTCACGCGTATCATCATCTAGTTCGGTTAAAATTTCTGCCGTGGTTTCACTATCCAGCAATCTAAAAATGTAAACAGCATCCTCAAAACTAACAGCATCTAAAATCTCTGCAAGATCTGCATGGTGTAATTCTTGCAACATTTCCGATAACTTTTTATCGTTATTATCGGCTATTAATTGCTTTATTTGAGAGATTGTATCTCTGTTTACATCAAACTGCATATACTAAAAATTTTGACAAAAATAGTAATTAATAAACGAACCTTCGTTTAATTAACTTTTTTTTCATCTTCTATCCATTTAGTAAGTTGGATAAAATCTAAATACGACAATTGTTCCGGTCTTTGTTTTAAAAATTCTTTTTGTTTTAAGTTATCTGAAATTCCCATCGATTTTAAGCTTACGCGAAGCATTTTACGACGCTGATTAAAAGCGGTTTTTACCACTCTAAAAAATAATTTTTCATCAACCGGTAAGGTGTAATTCTCTTTTCTTGTTAATCTAATAACGCCGGAATCTACCTTTGGTGGCGGATTAAAAACACTTGGAGGAACTGTAAATAGATATTCTACATCGTAAAAAGCTTGTGTTAAAACCGATAAAATACCGTATTTTTTAGAACCTGCTTTTTCGGCAATACGCTCGGCAACCTCTTTTTGAAACATCCCTGAAAACTCCGGAATTAAAGCGCGATTTTCTAAGGTTTTAAAAACAATTTGTGTAGAAATATTGTACGGAAAATTACCAAAGATACCAAATTGTTCACCGTTAAAAATGGCCTTTAAATCCATTTTTAAAAAATTCTCACTAAAAATTTTATTTCGTAATAACGAAAAAAAGGATTGTAAATAAGCAACAGATTCGGTATCGATTTCTACAACGTAAACATCTAAATTCTTTCTTTCTAAAAGATATTTGGTTAAAACGCCCATTCCGGGGCCAATTTCCAATACTTTGTTATAATTTTCCGCTTTAAGCGAATCGGCTATTTTTTTGGCAATATTTTCATCCTTTAAAAAATGTTGACCTAAATGTTTTTTTGCTTTAACGTTCAAAATTTATTCTTTTTTAGCATCTTGATTGGAAACAACATCTAATTCGGTACGAAAAGCTACAAATTTATCGCCAAATTTTTTAAATCCTTCTTGACGTAACAAATCGGCATCTTCTTTGTAATATTTATCTAGTGTTTCTTTACTATCTGTTTGATATTGTATGGAATATGTTGTACCGGAATCTCCTTGTGCCATTACTTTACTCATTAGAGCATTGGTAAATTTACCCAAACCAAGCATTTGCGGAATGTGTTCATTTTTCATCCAGTCTAACCACTCGTCATGAACGGAATCATCGATATTTACAGTTACGTTGTATATGTACATTTTTTATGTTTTTGTTTTTCAGACAATTTAATTATTATTCAATTTTATCACCTCTTAATTTTCTAAATCGCTTTCTGGCATCTACCAAATAAATACTCGACGGATATTCAAAGATAATCTTTTCATACATTTTCATTGCTTTTTCTTTATCATTTAATTCATTTTCATATAACAAACCCAATTCGTAAGTTGCATCATCAGCTAAAATTCCTTCTTTATCAATTTGTATGATTTTTTGATAGTTGTGTTCGGCGAATTGATATTGTTTTGTTTTTTTATACAATTCGGCTTGTTTAAATAAGGCTTCATCTTCAATGGAATGTCCTTTAAAATCCTTTAATAAAACGGATAAAGTATCAATTGCTTGTTGGTTTTTATTTTGATATGTAAGCAATTCCGCTTTAGCATATTTTTTCAAAGCGGTGCGAATTGTGTCATCTACAATATTATCGCTTATCAATAAATTTAATGCTAAAGCATCGTTAGATATTAATTTAGAAGTAGCAGATTTTAGTACTTTTAACTGCGTTTTTGCCCAATCAAAATCACCCTTAAAATACGAAGTTTTGGCAATTTTTAAACGTGCAGTTTGTGCCAAATCGCTACTGCGAACATCTTGTTGTACTTGCGTGTAAGTTACAAGAGCTTGATTGTATTTGCCGTTAAAAACCAAAATATCTGCCAATTTTATTTTAATTTGTGCTTTTTTATACTTTGATAAAGCAACTTTTTCTACTTGCTTTAAGACTTCAATTGCCTGAGTAGGATTATTTTTTTTAAAGGTTAAAAAATCAGCATATAAAATCTGAATTGGAACGGTTAAATCACCATTTCCGAATTCCTTAAAAACCTCTTGAAAGCTATTTTCTACATCTTGAATTTTTTCTGTATTTTTGGCATTGTACATTTGGTAAAACAGCATTTCGGTTTTGGCTCTAATTTTAGTATCTAAATCTTGTGCTGTATCATAAATATACTGTAAGGCTTTAAATCCTGTTTCCGAATCGTTTTTTTGGAAAGCATTTTTGGCTAAAGTAAAAAGGTTTATAAATGAAATTCCTTCTCGTTTATAAATTGCAATTTCTTGTTTTAATGCTTTATGGTAATCTTCTTGTTTACTATATAACCAACTTAACAACTTGTTCCAAGCAATATTAGGATTTTGTTGAAGTCTAATAATCAATTGGCGTTTTAACAGTTTGTTATATTCGTCTTCAGAATCATTGGTAACAAATTTTGAGAGGTATCTAAAAACCGTTGTATAATAATTTTTGTTTTTTTCTATTAAATTAAGGTACGCCTCAAACATTGCATCAATATTGCCTTTTTCGCCATAAATCTGAGCTAAATAAAGTTCATAATTAGATTTAGGATTTGCTTTTTTCCCTTCTAAAAAAACCTGTAATGCTCTATCTAACATATGATAATCTTGAAACGCCTTACCTATGGTAATTGCTTTTCTAGGTTGTTTTTTAAATTCTTTTAAAACAACTAAAAACAAAGAATCTGCTTTTACCTGATTGCTCTGCAATTTAAAATTATAGCCTAAATCAACCAGTAATTCAATTCGCTTAGGGTATTTTTTTTGTTGGGATAAAATTAAATTTTCGGCTTTATTAAAAGCATCCATCTCTTGATAAGACTTTAATAAATACTTGTAATACTGGCTATTATATCTATTTTTAATAAATAATTTTTCGTAAATATTTGCTGCTTTTTCGTATTCGCTTTTTCTAAAATAGTCATACGCCATTTGTACATTTTGTGATGAAATGTACAATGTGTTAAAAAATAGTAAAAATAAAAGTATCTTTTTCATTTATAACTTGTTAAAAAATATCATTTTGACACACAAAAAGCGTACCTACTTTTTATTCTTGATAATATCTAATTTATCTAAAACCGCCGCCGGAAAAATTTTACGATAAACATCACCTAGATTAGGATCTATTTGTAAAAATTTCCATTCATTTTTCCCTTTATCTGAAGATGCAATAGCAAAATTATGGCTTTTAATTTCAAAAAAATTTGTTTTCGGATTAAAAAGTACATTTTCTTTTCCGAAACTTTTTTCAAAAACAGAACTATAATATTTTTTATATGCTTCTAATTCATCTTTAGAATAACTATCTACATCTTTTAGCTTTATATTAAAATCACTATCATAATCAATCACTGTAAATTGCTTATCTTGGTAAGTAAAAACAGGGTGGATTTCTTTAATTACAGGATTTAGTAACTGATAAATTAACGATTCATTTTGTATTGTTTGCTCCATTCCCTTTAACAATTCTTCCTTTGGAAAATAATTGAAAAAATCCGGATTAACATATTCTAATGATGCTTTGAATTTCTTATCTTTAAGTAATTTGTTATAAATTATAAAATCTTTTTTAACATTTTCTTTTTCATTTTGAGCAAAAACTCCTAAAACAAAAAAGAAACAAATAAACAGAATACCACTACTTTTTAACATTTTAAAAAAAATTTAAATACCGTTATAATAAACGGTTATAATTGGTAAATATACACAAATATCTCGTATTGCTATTTTTTTGGCACGCAATTTGGTTTATAGTCAACATAACTACTAAAACCAATGATTATGGACTTAAAAAAACTATATCAAAACGCCCAAAAGCAAGCAACCGTATTTATGGAAAACGGACAAATTGCCAATTATGTACGTGCTTTAAAGCAAATGAATCAATATAAGAAGATGATGACTATGGTTGCATCAAACTAATATTAATAAAAAAAAATCCGGTTTTAAAACCGGATTTTTTTTTATTATTACCAATTTAATTTCAAATTTATAGCGTATTTGATGTTAAATCGGTATAAGTTCATTTCTTATTTTTTGTAAACTTCTTTAACAAAATCATCATAAGAAACTTCTTTTTCTTTTAATTTCACGTTTTCTTTGTAAAAATTAAGTAACTTCTCACTAATAATTTGATCTTGTAATTTTTTCGCTTCTTCTTGATTTTGTAATACTTTTAAAGCAATAGATTCTAATTCGTCTTCAGAAGGATTTAAATTACCATATTGTGCCATTTGTGCTTTGATATATTTTTTGGCATGGTCTTTTAACTCATCAAAAGTAACTTGTAAATTATTATCTTTAATTAATTTACCTTCTACTAATTGATAGCGCAAACCTTTCTCAGATTGTTCGTATTGCTCTTTTGCTTGTTCCGGAGTAATTGGATTTTCACTAGTTGCAACCATCCATTTTTGTAAAAATTCTTTTGGCAAATCAAATTTTGTATTTTCTATTAAAGTATCGGTTACGGTATTTAGTAACTCTTGATCTGCTTGTTGAGCTAGTTGCTTTTCGGCAATATCTTTTAATTTTGCACGTAACTCTTCCTCCGATTTAATTGCATCTTTACCAAATAATTTATCAAATAATTCTTGATTTAATTCCGCTTCTTTAACTGAAGATATATTTTCAACCGTAAAATCTACATTTACATCTAAACCATGAGCGTCATCATGCGAAACACCTAATACATGTTGCATATAATGATCATCATCAAACAAACCTTTTGTTTTTAAGGTAACGGTATCACCAACTTTTTTACCTAACAATGCCTTTTTTAAAGAAGCATCTTTTACTCTTTCCATAGAAAAAGTAGATTTGTTGTTAATTCCTTTTTCTTCGTTAACAAACGTACCGGTTACATTACTGTTTTTAGTAATTTTTTCTTCCTCTTGAGCTGTTCCGTATTGTTTTTTAATATTTTCAATTTGCTCATCAATCATTTTATCATCTGCAACAATCTTGTATTTTGTAATTGCCTTTTTAGGTTGTAAATCCACTTCAAATTTAGGAGCTAAACCTAATTCAAATTCAAATTCCAAATCATCTTTATCCCAAGAAAAATTTTCGTTATATTTTGGTAACGGATTTCCTAAAACATCTAATTTTTCTTCTGTTAAATGTTTGTTTATTGCCTCTTGTAAAAGTGAATTTACCTCATCTAAAACAACCGATTGCTCGTATTGCTTACGGATTAAACTCATTGGCACTTTCCCTTTTCTAAATCCGGGAATATTTGCTTTTTTGCGGTAATCTTCTAAGATTTTTTCTACTTTATCTTTGTAGTCGTCTTTACTAACTTCAATTTTTAAAACTGCGTTTAAATCGTCTATATTTTCTTGAGTAACTTTCATTATTATTGTTTTGTAAGAAATGAGGTTGCAAAATTACTATTTTTTAAATTGTTGTACAAGGTTTGTAAGAAATAGATTTTGTTTGAATTTTTAGTACTTTTGCATTATAATTTTTAATGATATGCGTAAAAAAATATGTATTACCGGAGCAAGTAAAGGTATCGGTCAAGCCGAAGCAAATTTATTAGGGAAACACCATAAATTATTCTTACACGCCTCCAATCTGAATTCCTTTAACAACAAAAAAGAAGACATCCATTATTTTGGTTATGATTTTTCTAAAATGGAAAACGTTTCTAAATTTGCAGAGGAATTAAAGTCTAAAACCGATTCCTTGGATGTTTTAATCAATAATGTTGGTGTTATGGCAATTCATAAATTAGAAGATTTTACTGATGAGGACATCCATAAAATGATTAGTATTAATTTGCATTCTCACATCTTACTCACTAAAAAATTATTGCCGTTATTGTTAAAAGGGAAAGATCCTCATATTATTTTCATGTCTTCCATGTCTGCTAAAAATCGTATTATTGGTGAATCTGTTTATGCTGCAACCAAAGCCGGAATCATGCAATTTGCTCATGCTTTACGTTATGAGCTAGCCGGAAAAATACGCGTTTCCACCATTCATTCTTGGGGAGTTAATACTTGGAACGATGTAGAAGGTGCCGCAATTTTAACACCAAAAAACATTGCCGAAACTGTAGAATTTATTATCAGTAGAGAACGTCCGTTTTTAGTTGAATCTATTGAATTAGGACATGAAAATCACTGGAATGGTGCTTCTGCTCCTTGGTCTCCTAAATAATTTTCAATTTAACCTACAAAATTCATAAAATTTCTATAATAAAAAACCTATGAAAAATTTTTGGATTAATAAACTTTAAAAAGAAATAGACAAATTAAATTTAACACCAACCTGATAATTATTTTCTCTTGCAGGAATAAATTTTGGTAATGCTGCAATTGCTTTTACAATTTCATTTTCCTGTAATTTATTAGTAGTACCTCTTATACGCAAAGCTTTGGCAATACCTTTTTTATTCACGCCAATTAAAATTTCTACTCGTTCGATTCCTTTATTTTTAAAAAGCTTTTTATTAATTTTTTTAGAAACAAACTTTTTAACCTTAGCGTTTAAACATTTTCTCTTCTTTACTTCTGAGCTTTTCCCTGCACATTTAGGGTATACTGTAAATTTATCTGCTGCCAAGTAATATTTTTCTTTAGTAACAGGTTTTGTTTTAGCAACTTTCTGTTGTGACGTGTTCTGTTTTGTGTAATCTTGATATGTATTGATTTTAGTAAGCGGTTTATTTGCTTTTTTAAACGATTTCCCTTTCTCTTCATTATTTATAGGATACGTAATCATTACAACCAATTTAGGATCTTCAAAATATAAAGAATCTATTATTTCTTGCTCTCTTAAAATAGAATCTATTTCTCTTTTTTCTTGATAAGCAGCAATTTTATCTTGTAAAACAACCAATTTTATAGAATCCTTTTCTCTTTGATCTTGATATAATAAAGCCAATTCAGAAAAATTGTTTTTTAAATTTGCTGCCTTAGTTTTAAATAATTTCTTATCCGAATTATTAATAAAAAACAACTGTGTTATTAAAGCTAAAAACAATACAACAATAGCAAGATTATACCATTTACTAAATTTAGATTTTGTATGCTTTTTTAGATTTAGAGTATTTCGCTTTTGAAGTTCTTCTTGTTTTTCTTCTAATAATCTCTTTAAATGGTCTATTTTAGATTCAGGAAATGTACTTTCGTTTAACATTATAGAGGGGTTTTAGTTAAAATTCAAGTTATTAGATGACAAAATTACAAAATATATTGCTTTAAACTATGGGGAAAATTCCCGTTTTTACCAATCTTTAACAAATCAACTGTTAAATTTTAAGTAACTTGCATCTAATTTCAAGCAATAAATGATGAAAAAAATCACCATACTACTACTAATAATTACTTTTACCGCTTGTAAAAGTCAAACCAAAGAAGCTATGACAAAACATAAATATACCAACGATTTAATTAAAGAAACAAGTCCGTATTTACTACAACACGCTCATAATCCGGTTAATTGGCATCCATGGAATGAAAAAACCCTCGCATTAGCGAAAAAAGAAAATAAATTACTGCTTATTTCCATTGGATATGCTGCTTGCCATTGGTGCCACGTAATGGAACACGAAACTTTTGAAGATGAAGAAGCAGCCAAAATAATGAACGAAAATTACATTTGTATTAAAGTCGATAGAGAAGAAAGGCCTGACGTAGATCAGGTTTACATGAATGCCGTGCAGTTAATGACCGGTCGTGGTGGTTGGCCTTTAAATTGCGTTGCTCTTCCGGATGGAAGACCTGTTTGGGGAGGAACATACTTCCCAAAAAATAATTTTTTAAATGCCTTACAGCAAATTGCAAAAGCGTATAAAGAGGAACCTGAAAAATTAGAAAAAATTGCTACTAGTTTATATAATGGTGTAAAACAATCTGGTTTGGTACATCTAAATACCGATAAACCAAATTTTACAAAACAAGATTTAGACCAAATAATAACCAATTGGAAAGAACATATGGATTTTGAAAATGGTGGTAGAAAAGGTGCTCCAAAATTTCCGATGCCAAATAATTATAAATTCTTATTGCGTTATGCTACACAAGTCAACAACCAAGAAGTATTAAATTACACTAATCTAACATTAACTAAAATGGCTCTCGGCGGAATCAACGATCAAGTCGGAGGCGGTTTTGCAAGATATTCAACTGATGCCAAATGGCATATTCCGCATTTTGAAAAAATGTTGTACGATAACGGCCAATTGTTAAGTCTTTATGCAAATGCGTTTAAAGCAACAAAAAACAATTTATATAAAGAAACTGCATACGACATTACCACATTTTTAGAAAGAGAGTTAATGCATCCTAAAGGCTATTTTTATTCTTCATTAGATGCCGACAGTCTAAATGAAAAAGGCGAATTGGAAGAAGGAGCTTATTATGTTTGGACAAAAAAGGAATTACAAGATTTAATTAAAACGGATTTCACTTTATTAGCAAAATACTACAATATTAATGCATTAGGATTATGGGAAAACGGAAAATATCATCTAATGCGTACCGAAACTGATGAAGAATTTGCTAAAATAAATAAAATCG
The DNA here is from genome assembly GCA_026988395.1 of Flavobacteriaceae bacterium. GTDB lineage: Bacteria > Bacteroidota > Bacteroidia > Flavobacteriales > Flavobacteriaceae > S010-17. The sequence goes on from JALSLI010000028.1 coordinate 18,582, forward strand.
ATGTATCGGAGTTAAAATCCCACGTAAAAAAATGGCGAAAAACACTACTTACTGCTCGCGAAAAAAGACCAAAACCACGATTAGACGATAAAACTTTAACCTCTTGGAATGCACTAACTTTAAAAGGATATGTTGATGCTTACAAAGCTTTTGGTGATCAACACTTTTTGGATATTGCGTTGAAAAATGCCCATTTTATCGAAAAAATTCAATTGCAATCAGATGGCAGTTTACATCGTAATTTTAAAAACGGAAAAAGTAATATTACAGCATATTTAGAAGATTATGCAACGGTAATCGATGCCTTTATTTCTCTTCACGAAGTTACCTTAGATGAAAAATGGTTACAACTTGCCAAACAATTAACCAATTATACTTTTGATCATTTTTATGATGACAAAAGTAATATGTTCTTTTTTACATCAGATTTAGAAAATGATTTAATCACCAGAAAAATGGATATCGATGATAATGTAATTCCATCTTCCAACTCAATTATGGCAAACAACCTGTTTAAATTGGCTCATTATTTTGAAAATAAAACCTATTCTAAAACAGCCGAAACCATGTTAAATAATGTAAAAAATAATGCTTTATCTTATGGTGCAGGAGCTTCCAATTGGCTTTTACTCTACTCCAATTATATAGGCGAATTTTACGAAGTTGCAACAGTTGGAAAACATGCTGTAAAAAAATCAAACAACTTACAACAACACTACATTCCAAATGTTCTTTTTACAGGTAGTACAAAAGAAAGTAATCTACCTTTATTGGTGAATCGTTTTACGCCGGATAATACTATAATTTATATTTGTCAAGAAGGTGCCTGCCAATTACCGAAAGAAAACATAGAAGAAGCCATTAAACTGATAAAAATAAATTTTTAGCCTTTTGCACATTCAAGGTTTAATAGTACATTTGCAAAAAAAATAAAATGCAAGATTTAAAAGGATTAAAAGAGTTATATTTTGATAAATTTATTGAATGGTTAATTGACTTTGCTCCAAAATTATTATTGGCATTAGCAATTTTAATTATCGGATTTTGGTTGGTAAAAATAATTACCAACACTACAAGAAAAATCATGAAACGCTATAAGGTAGAACCTACCTTAGCAACATTTTCAATTAATTTACTCCATGTTTTTTTAAAATTTATTGTGGTTTTAGCTACGATAATGAAATTAGGTATCGTAAAAGAATCGATGATTGTTTCGGCAGTTGCAGCAATGGCTTTTGCTATTGGCATGGCATTACAAGGCTCACTTGGTAATTTTGCCGGAGGCATTATAATAATGGCTTTTAAACCTTATAAAGTTGGTGATTTAATCGAATCACAAGGTATATTTGGTGAGGTACAAGAAATTCAGATTTTTAACACCGTTTTATTAACGCCAAGCGGAAAAACAGCCTATATTCCTAATGGAGCCCTATCTAACGGAAACATCATTAATTTTACTACAAGAGGTAAATTTAGAGTAGAATTGAGTATTGGTATTTCATATAATGCAAACATCCAAAAAGTAAAAGAAATTATTTTAGAGGTAATGAAAAAGAATCCTAATATCTTAGATAATCCAGCTCCGGCTGTTAGCGTTAAAGAGTTAGCGGATTCTTCGGTTAATTTATCCATTAGACCTTGGACAACACCAAAAAAATATTGGGATGTCTATTTTGACACCTTAGAAGAGTGTAAAATCGCTTTGGATAAAGCAGGAATCGAAATTCCGTTTCCGCAAAGAGATGTGCATTTATACGAACATAAATTAAAATAGTTATAAAAAGCATCTGTTAAAGATGCTTTTTGTAATTTTATACAATGCAAAACAAAATTAATATCCAATATTTTAAAACGCCTTTCGGCGAATTGATACTTGGTGAATATCAAAATAAACTTTGTTTGGCAGATTGGCGTTACCGGAAAATGCGTGATACAATAGACAAACGTATTCAAAATAAGTTAAATAGTGTTTACACGGTAAATAATTCCGATGTAATCGAAAAAACCAAAGAACAATTAACAGTCTATTTTAGCGGAAATCTTAAAGTATTTAGCATTCCTTTGCTCCTTGTTGGAACTGACTTTCAAATAAAAATATGGCATGAATTACAAAAAATTTCGTTTGGAAAAACAAAAACTTACCTACAATTAGCCAAAGACATTAACCAAGAAAAAGCTGTACGAGCAGTTGCCAACGCGAATGGTGCAAATGCCATTTCAATACTTATTCCATGCCACAGAATAATTGGTGCCAACGGATAATTAACTGGTTATGCCGGAGGTTTACACAGCAAAAAAAGATTATTGGAACACGAAGGTATCTTAATAAACAACCAACTAAAATTATTTTAAAATTACTACGTTATTTTTAAACAAATTATACGACAAAGCCTAAAAAAGTGAGCAAAAACAGCAATAAATACCATCTAAAACATGATAAAATCAAACGTTGGCAATTTTCACGTAGAAACTTCATAAAAGGGAGTTTGGCTCTATCAATTTTATCACAATTACCGCTTTTAGAAAGTTGCACAGATGATTATGTTAAAAATCCGATATTAAATAAAGAGCAATTTAAAATTATTATAATTGTACAAAATATTTTGTTTCCAAAAGGAGGTTATGGGCCAAGTGCAATGGATTTTAATGCCCATTTATACCTAATTTGGGTTTTGCAAGATCCGTTAATTTTACAAGAAGATAAAAATTATATTTTAGATGGTATCCGTTGGATTAAAGAAACCGCACAAGAAGAATATCAAGAGACTTTTTTAAACCTAAAACCGGAAAAACAAAAAGAACTTATCCAATTTATTGCAAGCAAAAGCTGGGGAGAAAGTTGGCTTTCAAATATGCTTACACTTATTATTGAAGCAATGGTTTCAGATCCAATTTACGGCTTTAATAAAAATGCTGTTGGCGTAAAGTGGTTAGAACATCAATACGGCATTCCACGTCCGACAAAACAAACAAAATATCCAACAATATTTAAAACTATTGCCAAAAATGACTAAACAATATGACATTTGTGTTGTAGGAAGCGGTGCCGGTGCAGGACCAATAATCTACACATTAAGCAAAGCAGGTTTTAAAGTTCTGGTATTGGAAAAAGGACCTTGGTTTAAAACCAAAGATTTTACCAAAGATGAAATAACCGCAGTTAGACGAAGCGTTTATACACCAAGCCTAAAAGACGAACCGCAAGTTTTAGAAACACAAAATGAAAAAGGTAATTGGATTGCCAAATCCAACGCCGAAACCGGAAATGACTTTTGGAACGGAAACTGCGTTGGCGGTTCTTCCAATTTTATGAGTGGTTATTTTAACCGCTTAAAACCAAATGATTTTAAATTAAAATCCGTTTATGGAGAAATAAAAGGTGCGAATATCGAAGATTGGCCTATTTCATATAATGATTTAGAACCATATTACACTAAAGTGGAAAAAATTGTTGGCGTTTCCGGAAAAGTTATAAACCATCAATTTCAAGAACCGAGATCAACCAAGGATTTTCCGTTTCCGCCGTTACAAGAAAACATTGTATCACAATGGATTGATGATGCCTGTGCTAAATTAAGTATTGAAAGCGTCCCTTTGCCACGGGCCATTTTATCGCGTTCAAAGGCAGATAGAAATGCTTGCTACTATTCTAATTTTTGTGGTAGTTACGGGTGCGGTTCTAATGCAAAAGGAAGTTCGAGAGCTTCACTAATTAATGAAGCTTTAAAAACAGGAAACTGCAAAATCATACCAAATGCCAAAGTTTTTTATCTTAAAACCGATGGTAATCATAAAATAACTGAGGCTCATTATCACGATAAAAATAACCAAACCAAAATTGTAAAAGCTGCTATTTTTGTGGTTGCAGCTCAAGCAATAGAAACATCTCGTTTGCTATTAATGAGTAAAAACCAAGAATTTCCTAATGGATTGGCGAACAATTCCGGTAACGTAGGTAAAAATTTAATCTTTTCGGCAGGAGGCTCCGGTTACGGTCATTTTTACTATGACAATCTCAACAACGAACAAATTGAAGCTCTAAAAAAACCAGGTGTTTTTGTTAACCGAACCATTCATCAATGGTATGAAATTAATGACTTAGAAGATAAAAAACTAAAAGGTGGAACCATCGATTTTTTATTTGAACACGCCAATGCTACAAAAAAAGCCATTGGTCAAAAATGGGATTTTGAAGGTAATTTACTTTATGGAAAAGACTTTAAGCAACAATTAAAGTTCTATTTTACCAGACAAAGAAGATTAAATTTTGAAGTATTTGCTGATTGGTTACCTACCGATAATTGCTTTGTAACCTTAGACCCAAAAGTAAAAGATAAATGGCAAGATCCTGTGGCACGCATTAGACTTGGTTACCATAAACACGATTTAAAAATAGGCACATATCTCGCTAAAAAAGCTGAAGAAATTTTAAAACAAATGGGAGCAAAAGATACTAATTTCGGTGTTTCGGGAAGTGCTCCTTCTAATTTAGTTGCCGGTGGTTGTCGCTTTGGTAACAACCAAAAAATAAATGTGTTAGATAAAAACTGTAAAGCCCACGAAGTAAAAAATCTATACATAAGTGATGCTTCTTTTATGCCAACCGGAGGAAGCGTAACATATACTTGGACAATCTATGCAAATGCATTTAGAGTTGCAGACAAAATTTTAGAAAAAATTAAACCTTAAATCTGCAAAGTATTTCTACTGCAAAGCCAAACTACACGTCATTATTGGGAATGCTCGTTTTTCAATACGCACCATAACTAATGCTATGTTTGCGTGAATTATACTTAACCACTATCAAGCTATTTAATTATAAAATGTTTCTTTTTCCCTTCTTCTACTTCAAAAAATATTTCCATAGCTAAGGCTATGCAAAAATTTTTGTTCATTGAATAAGAAAAAAATAATTCATTTTCTATTTTAATACTTTTAAAACTGGTTAAGTATCAAAACTGTGCTACTCCAATACTAACACGCATTTTGACTTTTCGCTACGAAAATCTTTGTGGAATTAAGGTTAAAAAATAATATTATGTAGTCGTTCCTTATGAAGTCAAAATTTAAAAACATAATTTTGCTTAAAAAAAAGGAATTTTAAATACGTAAATATTTTTTTAAGTTCCAATTTTAATTTATTCATCATTTTCTTTAAATTCCAACCG
>JALSLI010000029.1 GCA_026988395.1 Flavobacteriaceae bacterium
CTGGGGTGTGTCTTTTCGTAAAAAAGACAAGTCTCAAAATAACACAAACACACCCCTAACCCCTCTCGAGAGGGGAATGTTGTACGGGTTAAAGTCATACAACGCTTTCAATCCTGTTTATCAATGCTTCGTATTTAAATTAGTACTCTGAAAATAAATAGGCTAAAAACATAAAAATCTTACATTAAAAAAGATATATATTCCTCCATAGATACACGAAAACTCTCCTATTTGAGATGTCCGAGGTGTATCTTTTCATAAAAAGACAGGTCTCAATCATAATACGAACACACCCCTTGCCCTCTCTAGAGGGGAATACTGTACGGATTAAAGTAATTCAACGCTTTCAATCTTGTTTATCGATTCATCACATTTTAAATTGTGACATAAAAACAAATCTGTAAAATTATAAGAAACCTAAAATCTTACATCAGAAAAAGATATATATTCCTCCATAGATACACGAAAACTCCCTTAAAAAAAGGGAGTTTTATAATATAAAAGGATTGATTTAAGACTACTAATTTACAAATTATCTTTTATAAAGTACCGCTTATTTTTTAATTAGTTTTTTAGTAATCCGTTGGTTTTCTGTTGTTAATATAACAAAATAAACTCCATTAGAAACATTTTGCAGATTAATACTTGTTATTGTACTAACAATATTTGTTTTGCTATATATTCGTTTTCCGGTAATATTAAATACCTCGATTTTTAAATCTTCTTGATTGCTTCTTTCTATTGTAAAAATTCCGCTTGACGGATTAGGATAAATAGAAATTGTATTTAAAGAGCTGTCTACAACTGACGCTACACTTTCAATAACAAAATTATCGATTAGTACACCTTCTTGATTCACTGCCTGATCACTTAAAAAAGCAAACCTAAAAATCACGTTGCTTTCATTGGATAAAAAAGAAACATCATGACTGTACTCTTTAATAATAGCATCGGTACCTGTCCATTGTTTACCTATAGTAAGTTGATTCACATCATAATTACTGTTGTACCAATTTGGGTCATCTGCCGTTCCTAATACATCCCATGTTTCTCCTTGATCGGTGGAATATTCTACATAAACGACATCCCAATCTTGTTCTAAATCAAATGCCATATCAAATTTTAAAACGGCACTATTCATTCCGGTTAAATCATAACACGGTGACGTTAAATAACTGCTTATATTATCAGGGTAATTAGAATTAGGACTTGTAACATATCCTGTATTGGTATTAGCAGATAACAAATTTGTTGTAGGATGTGCTATTTGCCAAACACCAACTGTACCGGTTATTAACCATAAATTGGAATTATCATTAAAAACATTTACCGCTCCGGGAGTTCCTCCTTGTTGATTGATATAAAATTTAGTATAGGAAGTATTATTCTCAGGATATGCATCGTTTGCAATAGTTGTAGTTACTTGCAAAGTGTGCTCACCTAATATAAGTCCGTTTAACTGCGGTAAACTTATTATTGCTGTTTGTTGTGATGCAATTGTTCCGTTATAAGTGTAATTAAGCGGAATACCGTCAATTTCATAGTTAATTTGAATTTGATTAATAGTATTATCTCCTTTATTTTTAACAAGCAATTCCGCTACAACCGAATCATTACAAGTAACGCTTCCTTGCGGATTTACAATACTAACAAGTTGTATATCATCGCTTGGTGGCACAATTTCGATATCCGATTGCCACACACCTCTTCCGTAAGTTCCGGCAATAATTTTAGCATCGTTATAATTGATTTCCAAATCACACACCGGAACATTTGCTAAATTATTAGAATATGTCTCCCAATTTGTCATCGTATCATTAATATGATATACACCCAGAGAAGTACCAACATATAAATCGTTATTCGGATTATGAGGTACGTGTTTAATAATCAATTTAGATTCGCTTGGTAAATTTCCTGTAATATTTGTAAAAGTAGTTCCTCCATCGGTAGACTTTAACACTTGCCCATCTTCACCACTACTTGTTGTTAGATAAACAATATTTTCATCATCATTATTAATTTCGATGGAACTGATATTGTTTGAAGCCGAATAAACTTGTGTAAAAGACAATCCTTTATTGGTACTCTTATACAAAGAACTATATCTAGATACAAAGATTAAATTCACATTTGAAGGTGCAATTTCAATGTGATTTAATCTTCCTCCAAAGATATTACTTGTTAAAGCTTGCCAAGTGTTGATTGGTGATAAAAAATACAATTTACTAAAACCGGCAAATAGCATTCCGTCATTATTCATAAACATTGGTGTAATCCAGTTACCTTGTTCCGGAGCAGCAACAACGCCCTGCCCGGAAACACCTCCGTTATGCGTAACATTTAAAGAACCTCCAAATTGAGAAAACCCATAATACGTATTTGGGTTGTTCGGATCAACTGCACAATCCATACCGTCTCCACCGTGATATTGATTCCAATTTGTATTAGAATATCCAAATCCACCATTATCTTGTAATCCTCCTGCTATATTTGCAGCTGTTTGTCTTGCGTTTGCTATTCTATAAAATTGGCTTATAGATAACCCTTCATTTAATTCGGTAAAAGAAACTCCGTCATTGGTAGATTTGTAAACACCTCCGTCGCTTCCACAAAATAAATCACCGTTAAAATAACGTAAAAAATGAATATCTGCATGTGTATATGTTGGCAATGATGGGTTAAACCAATCGTTTATTTTAACAAAATTATTTCCTCCATCAACAGATTTCCACACATCTAAAACACCAACAAAAACGATATTTTCATTTGTATCGGAAACTGTCATTGCCATATCATACCATGATTGACTACTATTAAAAATATCATCAAATTCATTGGTCCTGGTAAAAGTATCTCCGCTATCAGTAGATTTATATACACCTCCAAAACCATTGCTAACTGTTGCACTTAATAAATAAACAATATTAGGATTTGCAGGTGTTACATCAATCGCATATCGATTTGAAGCAACCGGTAATACAGTACTATTTATCTGATTAAAAGATGAACCAAAATCAGTTGATTTATAAAATTTATTGTTTGTAACAGCATATACCACAGAAGGATTATTTGGTTTAATTTTTAAATCTCTGATATTTCCGGGTAATACATTTAACCAATTTACACCTGCATCAATAGTTTTAAAAACACCGATACTAGTAGCAACCCATAACATATTAGAATCATTTGGATTGATATATATTTCATGAGATCTTTCACCGGAAACATTAAACTGTAAACCTGTTGTGTTCCATGTAATACCTCCATCGGTAGATTTCATCACTCCAATACTATAAGTATCATCTGCATCATCATCTCCTGTTGCAATATAAATTGTATTTGAGTTATTAGGATCAACCGCAATACCCGAAACGCCAATTTGTGGTAAATAATCTGATAATGGCGTCCAAGTTGTTCCGGCATCGGTAGATTTCCAAATACCACCTGCCGGAGCTCCAACATAATATGTATTCGGATTGTTAGGATCAACAGCAACAACGTTAGCTCTTCCTTGTCCGTTTTTAGACAATTGTGTATAAGGACCTAAATTTTGCCAATTACTAATATCGTTTGAATTGCGTTGTAATTCGTTTTTTACTTGCCATTGCTCAAAAAGTATTTTATTAGCTAACGGAAAGCCATTTTTATCAGCTTGTAATTCCCAACGGTTTTCCCATCTTTTAAATGGTTTAAATCCGGATCCTTTTTTATCTTTTTCTTCCTTATGTTCTTTCCAATAGGCATCAAATACCTGTGAAATCTCTTTAATAGAGTACTTGCTTTTTTTATTGGTTTTTTGCAATTTATGCATCCAAGGAGCGTCTTGAGCATATTGCGAGAAGCCGGAGATGGTTACTACCATAAAGAGAAAAAGAAAAAAATGTTTCATAATAAAATTGTTTTTGTAACTAATTTGTCGTTTTACTTGTTAGAAGTTAACAAATGAAATGATAAAAACCCTATAAAAATAACGCTAAAAGATTATTTAATATTGTTTTTTTAATTTCCGTAGAAAAATAATATCATGTTCTTTATTTAGTCGTTCCTTATGAAGTCAAAATTTAAAAACATAATTTTGCTTAAAAAAAAGGAATTTTAAATACGTAAATATTTTTTTAAGTTCCAATTTTAATTTATTCATCATTTTCTTTAAATTCCAACCG
>JALSLI010000030.1 GCA_026988395.1 Flavobacteriaceae bacterium
CGCGATTAAACGCTTAATTACTTTTTTAAAATAATAATTATTCTAAGTTTCTATTATTATCAATTATAATGGAGAGTAGTTGTAAAATGTTTACACATTATTAGACTGTAATATTGTTTAGAAAATTTATTTTAAAAACAATTGGTGTGTTCAAATAAAACATATCAGGTAAACCGTACACAAAATTTTTTAACAACAAATTGGAGTAACACCATAAAAAAATAGGTGTTATACTTAAAACTATATTAAAATGAAACAAATAATATTTGTATTAATTCTATTTATATCGAGCTCAATTTTTGCTCAAAACACAGTTATTAAAGGAAAAATAGTTGATTCTAAATCTAAAAAACCAATAGAAAATGCTATTATAAAGCAAAAAAACACTAATAACTATACAACAACCAACGAAAACGGTTTTTTTACTATTGAAGCACCAAAAGACGCAAAGTTTGTAGTTATACATATGAATTACAAAACAAAAGATTGGCAACAAAAAGATGGTGATATTATCGAAATGATAATTAAACCTATTAATTTAGAAGATATTATAATTACTGCAAATCCGCTAAAAGACATCGCAGTTTCAAACACAATAATCGACCGAAGCAAGGCTGCAAGTCAACCAAGAAATATTACTGATTTATTTAAAGAAATAAAAGGGTTTGGTGTTCAAAAACGTGGTGCTTACGCATCGGAACCTATTTTTAGAGCTTTTAGATATGAAGAATTAAATGTACAATACGATGGTGCAAGTAAGATTGTAAATGCCTGTCCAAATAGAATGGATCCTATTACCACACATATGATTCCGGAAGAAATTGAAAAAATAGAATTGGTAAAAGGACCTTTTACAGTTCGTTTTGGACAAAATTTTGGTGGAATTATCAACTTAGTAAGTAAAGAACCAAGTAAAACCGATAAAGGAATTTCCGGTTCTGTTGAAGGTGGTTATGAAACCAACGGCGATAATAAAACAACACGAGCTGCCATACAATATGCTACAAAAAAAATGGATGTTATTGTAAATGGTTCCTATAGAGATTATGGTGATTATACAGACGGAAACGGTACTGTAGTTCCTGCTTCATTTAAAACAACGGATTATTCTGTAAAATTAGGTTTTAATCCTACCGATAAGCAACGCTTAAAATTAAGTTGGAGACAATCTTTTGGTCGTGATATTAAACACGCCGGACTACCAATGGATTCGCCTTGGGATGATAGTTATCTTGTAAACTTAGACTACAAAATTGAGCAACTTAGTGATAAAATTAATTCCATTATGGTAAAAACGTATTACTCTAATGTAGATCATTTAATGACCAATAAAAATCGCCCTAGTTTTATGATGACAGATGCAGCAACAAATGTATTTGCAACTACTTATGGTGGTAAAGCCGAAATATCTATCTCTCCTAATGATAAATCTATGTTATTTACCGGGATTGATGCCGATTTTACTTCTAGAACAGGAGACAGAATCCGAATCATTAAAATGATGAATGGTATGATGTTACCAAATCCGGTGACAAAAACAGACAAAGTTTGGCAAGATTCAGAAGTAAATATTATAGGTGCTTTTGCCGAATACAAATACTTATTTAATAACAAAACATCCTTAACAACAGGTTTAAGAAGCGATTTTGTTATTGCAAATATTAACGATCCTGCTCAACAAATGACTGATTTATACGGAGATATTAAAACAAAAAACGAAACAAATATCAGCGGAAATATATCTGTAAAACACAAAATGAAAGATGCACAATTGCAATTAGCTTTTGGTAGAGGAACACGAACAGCGTCAATGGTAGAACGTTTTATTAATCATTTTAGCATTGGTGTAGATCCTTACGAATACATTGGTAACCCAAATCTAAAACCGGAAATTAACAATCAAGTAGAACTTTCGTATCAAAAACAATTTACTAATATTGAAATTGGTACAAGTTTGTTCTATTCTTACATTCAAGATTATATTACGGCTTATGTAAATACTAATATTCCTAGATTATTTATGCCAATGGCACAACCGCATTTCACCAAACAATTTATCAATATAGATAAAGCTGTTCAAAGCGGATTTGAATTCTATTTTAATTATCAAGCTACTGATAATTTAAGATTTAATTCGGATGTTTCTTACACCTATGCACAAAATAAAGATTTTAACGAACCATTACCACAAATTCAACCAATGACAGCAAATGTTAATGGTATTTACGAAAAGGATAGCTACTGGTTTAAATTAAATGCTCATTTTGTAGCAAGACAAAATCGTGTATCAACAAGTTTTATGGAACAAGAATCGCCATCTTATGCATTATTTGATTTTAGTACTGGTTTTAAACCAACTAAAAATTTAAGCATTGGAGCTTCCGTATTAAATATTTTTGACAAAGCGTATTACAACCATTTAAATTTCAGTTATAAAAATTCCAACACTTTAAGTGGAAAGATTTACGAACCTGGAAGAAATTTTACTTTTTATGCAAAATATAAGTTTTAAGGGGAAGGAAGGATTGACAAGAAAGACACTACTAATTATAGAACACTATTCTTGTCTCTCCTTTTATTAAAACTAAAAAACAAAGGTTCAAATCGCCTTTTAAAAAACGATTTGATTTGATTTAGTTAATAGCCGCAGGACTGATTATCCTGCGGTTTTTTTATATCACACCTCTCGCTTTAAACTCCAAATATTTATTAATAACATCAACAGTTAAATTTTCAGGTTTGGTTAAAACGGAATAGACACCACGTCTTTTCAACTCTTTTACAATTAATTTTTTTTCAAAAATAAATTTTTCGGCAATAGTTTGGTGGTAAATTTCCTTTACATCGTGTACTTCTTTTTTCACTAAGGCATCAAGCTCGGTATTTTCAAAAAAGATAACTACTAAAACATGATTTTTAGCAATGCTTTGCAAATAGGCAAGTTGCCTGTCTAATCCGTCAAGGGTTTCAAAATTGGTATATAAAAAAAGTAAACTTCGTTGTTTGATATTTCGTTTGATATCACCGTACAAAATGCCAAAATCAGATTCTTTAAAATCGGTTTTTATGTTGTATAAGGCTTCCAAAATTAAATTCATTTGGCTGGATCGACGTTCTGCTACTACTCTATTTTCTATTTTTTTTGAAAAAGTTGCTATTCCGGCTTTATCTCCTTTTTTAAGTGTAATATTGCTTATCACTAAAGTGGAATTAATTGCGTAATCCAATAAACTCAATCCGTTAAACGGCATTTTCATCACTCTTCCTTTATCAATTATCGAATAAATAGGTTGTGCTTTTTCATCTTGAAATTGATTGACCATCAGCTGATTTCTCTTAGCTGTAGCTTTCCAATTTATAGTACGAATATCGTCACCCAAAACATATTCTTTTATTTGTTCAAATTCCATTGTATGACCAATTCTACGTACTTTTTTTATGCCGTACATGTTACGATAAGCCATTGCCATTAAATCAAATTTACGCAACTGAATAAATGACGGATATGTTGGTAACATTTGTTTATCGTTAAAATCGAAACGCTTGGCTATTAACTGCAACGGACTTTTAACATAAACCAACAATCTACCAAAATGGTATTCGCCACGCTCGGTTGGTCTTAACTGATATTGAATGGTTTTTTCGGTATTTGGATGCAAAGAAACAGCAATAGAGAAATCTCTTTTTTGAAACTGAAATGGAATTTCATCAATGATTTCGGTACTTATTTTAAACGGATAGTAATTTTTTAACGAAATATCTATTGGATTTTCATCGCCATTTGATAATTTTTCAGGAAGTATTCTCTTTGCTTTAACGCCTTTTTTGTAAAAAAAAATAATGAGAATATCAATAACCAGAAAAAACAACAATGCAAACAAAAGCAACTTTGCAATAGCAAAAAAAGACGGCACAATAAAACCTACAATAAACAAGATTACAATTGCTGTAAAGGCGTAAAAAAATCTTTTTTCTAAATACAGTTTTTGACTTATTAATTTAGCTTCCATACAATTTGATTTTGTGTAATTGGTTTATGTTTTATCATTTTGATAATTGTATTATGCCATATTGTTCCTTTTGATTGTGACCGATTAATTCTATAAGAATACT
>JALSLI010000031.1 GCA_026988395.1 Flavobacteriaceae bacterium
CATTTAATAAATCACTAAAATCATCGATTTCTATTTGTGTGTAACCAGCTGTTTTATTGTAATTAGATTTGTCGTTTTTTAAATCAATTGCTTGATGAGCCACATTCAAATCACCACAAATTACTATCGGTTTTTTTGCGTCTAGTTTTTGTATGTAATTTTTAAAAGCAATATCCCAGGCATGTTTAAAATCCAAACGTTTTAATCCTTGCCCGGCATTTGGCGTATAAACCGTAACCAAATAATACGAATTATATTCTGCACAAATTACGCGACCTTCTTTATCAAATTCCGGATTATCGATACCATAAGTAATTTGTAGCGGTTTTGGTTTGGTTAAAATTGCGGTTCCGGAATAGCCTTTTTTTTCGGCTTCATTTACAAATAAATGATATTGTTCTAAAAAAGAATTTAAAGCTTTTTCTACTTCATTTTTTTGAGCCTTTGTTTCTTGAAGGCATAAAACATCCGGATTTATCTCTGCAATCGATTTGGTAAAATCCTTTTTTAAGATTGCTCTAATACCGTTTACATTCCATGATACAATTTTCATAAATAAAAATTTTATCAAAAGTACGTTTTATTTGTGTAATTTTATGTTGTTAATTTACGACAAAGTAAATATAAAATTAAATCAGATGAAAAAACAAGTAGCATATCTATTATTAGCATTAGGAGTTGTTATGATTTACCTTGGCGGATTTAAAGCTCCAAAAGTAATTTTACCACCAATTATTACCGGAATTGGCTTTTTTGCCATAGCTTTGACTTTTTTAAAAAAGGAATAAATGTTAGCACCAAAAGACGATGCTTTTTTTATGGAAAAAGCATACGAACAAGCTCAAATGGCTTTTGAAAAAGATGAGGTTCCCATTGGAGCAGTTATTGTTTGTAAAGGTAAAATTGTTGCCCGAGCACACAACCTTACGGAAACTCTAAATGATGTAACAGCTCATGCTGAAATGCAAGCATTTACTTCGGCTTCGGCAAATTTAGGCGGAAAATACTTAAAAGATTGTACGCTGTATGTTACATTAGAACCTTGCCAAATGTGTGCAGGAGCAAGTTATTGGGCACAAATTGGTAAAATTGTTTTTGGAGCAAGCGATAATCAACGCGGATTTTTACATTATAAAACACAACTACATCCTAAAACCAAAGTAATTGGAGGTGTTTTAGAAGAAAAATGCAGTAAATTAATTACCAAGTTTTTTATTGAAAAACGAAATTTAAATTAATGTGTTTCCTCTTTCTTCTTATAAATAAAATCACTTCCCTGTTTTTTGCTGTATCGCATAAACAAGAATAACGGAACAACAATAAACATTAAAAAAAGTAAACTCAATCCTATAATAAGGTGTCCTTTGTTTGGATTACTGTTTTTTAGGAAAAATCCGGTGATAAAACCGATAATGTCTATAAAAAGTAAAACGGATAGTACCTTTTTCATTTTGTGTTGTTTTCTGCAAAGGTAAAATTAATTTTAATGTTTTTTACAAACCAAAATAAAATTACAAACAAAATGCTGTATCCAATAGTTATTCCCCAAGTTTTCAGATGATTTTCGGGATGTATAATCCGGTTAAAAACATCTTGAAATAATGCAGTAGGATTTTGAAGTATTTCCCACGAATTCCACCTTAAATACCTCCCCAAATAAATCCCGAAACTGCTAAGAAATATACTTCCGTAAAGGATTATATTTGCCGTTGAAACAGAATGTATTTTAGAAATAAGCACATACATTTTTAATAAAGATAAAAAATAGAGAAACATTCCAGTAATGGAAAAAGTGAGTAACATTAATAAATCATACCACATTGGCATAAGTTCTCCTTTTTGCAGATGAAAAATATCGGTTAATAGATACGGTGCATTAGGTAAAAACAGCAACCATAAAGGGAAGAAAAACCAAAGCAATTTTTTGGAACATAAGGGAATAATTTCACTAATTAAAAATGGTAAAAATGCCATGAATAAATTCCATAGCATAAAGCTGTAGAAAAGAGAATTGGTATAATAAATACGATAAATAACTAGTAGAGTTGCGTATAATGATAGTGAATTTAAAATTTTAGTTTTCATGTTTAAAAAGTAATTTCAAGAACAATAAAAAAATAGAGTATAGCAATAGGAATATTTACCAGAAGAATAGCCATATTTGCCATTATTTTATATTGATCTCCTTTTTTTGATAGTAGTTGTATTAAAAATACTGCTTCGAGAATTAAATTTGATATTATTGCAGTTAAAACATAGAAATAACCTATCATTAAAATAGTTGAGTTATTATAAATTAAATAACTTAGAAATAATAATGTGCCAACTGCAAAGTAAAAAACAGCAAGTTTAAATCCGATATATTTTTTTAATTTTTCCATAATAAATTTGTTTTTATAATTTTTAAATCTGTTTTTAATAAGGGTTTAAAATTAAGGTGATAAAAGGGTTTATATTTTTTTCCTTTTTTGAAAGATTTTATATAAAAAGGAAGGTGTTCAGGCAACAAAATACTTCCGCTAAGTATTACTAGTATAGCAGAGAGATTACGCTCTCCATTTCCGAAACAAAAATATTGTAAAGCAATTTCATCTTTAACTTGGGTAGAATAATTGGTAATTATATGAAAACAATCATGATTTTCTAATTTTGGCATAATTTCGTGTTTTTCTTGTTTTAAAAATTGACCTAAGTGATAACCGAGTGAATTTTTTGGATGTGCCAATAGTTGCGTTTTGTTTAGATTCCAATAGTTGTGTGATTTTTTAAAATATTTTGCATACATAGGTAATAATGTGTGAAATAATTTAGATAAAATCATTATTCTTATTTTTTTAAAAGTGCTTTGCATTTCAAAGTGTTTTTATAAAAAAAGAGTTATCTTTTTTTATGATTAATAATTTTTTCAAGAGCGTCAACGTGTTTTATAAATGCTTTTTTTCCCGTTTCAGAAACACGGTATTTGGTATTGGTTTTTTTTCCGATAAATTGTTTGGTTATTGTAATGTAATTTGCTTTTTCCAAGGCTTTTATATGGCTTGCAAGGTTTCCATCGGTAACAGCAAGTAATTCCTTTAAAGTATTAAAATCCACACTTTCGTTTACCATTAAAGCCGACATAATCCCTAGTCTTATACGATGGTCAAAGACCTTATTTATGTTTTGAATAAGCGACATATAACTTAGGATTTTCTTTCATTAAGATAGACAATACTTCCGTATATAATATGAAAAACACCAAAACCGATTGCCCAGAAATACAAACCGTAACCTATATAATTTACAGCAATTAGTCCTAATATAATTTCTGCTATTCCTAAATATTTAATATTGCTTAGCGTAAAATTACTTGCATTAAGTAATGCCAGACCATAAAAAATTAAAGTTATAGGAGCTATTAATCCAAAAAATCCCATATTTAAAAGTTCCAAACTTAAAAAGCCACCCGCAATTAAAGGAATTGAAAAATGTAATAACAACCGTTTTACTGTTGTGTTCCATAGTGTTTGCCCCTCTTTATTAGCTTTCTTTTTGGTTAAAAAATAGGCAGTTGCAATTGATAATGTAGCAACAAAAAAAGCAATTAATAATAATTTTAATTCAATACTATTTGGATTTATACTATCATATTTACCAATGTAAAAATAATTTTTTATTGTACGATATGCTAAAAAAGCACCGATTAAAGCGTAAATCCCGGCTAGTATCCCGGATAAACCACTAAGACTTAAGAATCTAGTGGATTTATTCATTATCTTCTTAATTTCCTTAATGTCTTTTAAATAATCTTTTTCTTGCATAATAAAAGTACTTTGAAATACAAAGTTAAATATATTTTGTGAATTTTCAAATTAATTTCCAAAACATTTTAAAAAAAGGTAAAAATACTTGTTTAAAACAACTCACCTTGTCTAGGGTGTTTGGTTCTGCCTAAGTGTTTATATGCTAAATCAGTTACTTCTCTACCTCTTGGTGTTCTTATAATAAACCCTTGTTGAATTAAAAAAGGTTCGTAAACTTCTTCTATGGTTTCGCCGTTTTCACTAACAGCGGTGGCAAGTGTACTAATTCCTACAGGACCTCCTTTAAATTTATCAATAATGGTAGTTAGGATTTTATTGTCCATTTCATCTAACCCGTGAGCATCTACTTGTAGGGCTTCCAAAGCATATTTGGCAATTTTAATATCTATTTGTCCGTTGTTTTTTATCTGAGCAAAATCACGTACTCTGCGTAAAAGAGCATTTGCAATTCTTGGTGTACCACGACTTCTGCCGGCAATTTCAATGGCAGCTTCCATTGTTATAGGTGCTTTTAAAATTTTTGCACTTCGTTGTAAAATCGTAGTTAATAGTTCGGTATTATAATATTGTAATCTACTGCTAATTCCAAATCTAGCTCGCATTGGCGAGGTTAACAATCCGCTTCTGGTTGTTGCTCCGATAAGGGTAAAAGGTTCTAAATTGATTTGAACAGTTCTGGCGTTTGGACCGGATTCGATCATAATATCAATTTTATAATCTTCCATAGCAGAGTAGAGGTATTCTTCAACAATCGGACTTAAACGATGGATTTCGTCGATAAACAATACATCTCTTTCATCTAGATTAGTAAGCAAACCTGCTAAATCTCCGGGTTTATCTAAAACAGGGCCGGAAGTTACTTTAATATTCGCATTTAATTCGTTTGCCAGGATATGGGCAAGTGTAGTTTTACCAAGTCCTGGAGGTCCATGAAATAAAGTATGATCTAAAGCTTCATTACGTTGGTTTGCAGCTTCTACAAAAATTTTAAGATTATCCAATATTTGATCTTGTCCGGAAAAATCATCAAAACTCAATGGTCTTAATTTTTTTTCTACTTCTAAATCCGAATTGGTTAAATTATCATTGGATGCATCTAAAAATTCATTCATACTGCAAATTTACATTTTAAAAAGGATTTTATTTTATGAAATCATTTCTTATTTCAAAGACACTTTTTCCTCCAAAACAAAAGCACCATCAAAGACCAATAAAATTTCTTCTCTTGCCTTGTCTGCTTCTAATTTGGTTTTAAAATTACCAACTTTTACTTTCCAATCAGGAGATTCATAATCGATATAAGTTGCGGTATTTGGGAACAATCCTATAAATTTATTTCTTGCAGATATAGCACCATTTTCGCTTCCGTAATAAATTTGAATGCGATAACCATCTATTCTGTTTTGTGCTTTGTTGTGGGCGATACGTTTGGCTACAAATTTTTTGATTTCCGGCGAAGTGTTAATAGTTATTTCTCCGGTTGATTGTGCAAAAGCACTAAATCCAAAGGCAATTATAATTAGTGTAAAAAGTGATTTCATTATGTTAATGGTGTTTTTCTTATGCAATATTACAATTTTTTATTTTTGTGAATAATTCAATTTTAAAAAATATTTTAGAACCTTATAAATCATAAATTTGAGTTAATTTGTTGTTTTTGTTCTGTTAATAAGTTTTTATTATTTAGAATCATTATAAATTATATAGAACAACTCTATAAGGTTTAAAAATTACGATATAAATACTATTTTTGCACAATCGTTTGCAATTTGCTTAATTTTTATTGTAGAGGATAAAGAAAATATTGTGCCAATTATTCTATTTAGAAATAAAAAATATGAATCAATTTAAATCATTCCAACAACTAGTAAAACTATCGCTAGTATTTTTTATTGTATTTACTGTAAATATCTTTTCACAAGATGCAGCAAATGGTAAAAAATTATTCAAATCCAATTGTGCAGCATGTCATAAGCTGGATAAAAAATTAGTAGGTCCTGCATTAAAAGGAATTACCGAAAAACGCGATAAAGAATGGCTTCATAAATGGATTAAAGATAACCAAGCTTTAATTAAGAGTGGCGATGCTTTGGCAAAACAAGTTTTTGAAGAAAACAATAAAATGCCAATGACGCCATTTCCGCAATTGTCTGATAAAGATATCGATGATATTTTAGCGTATGTAGAAGGGAAAGGTGTAAAAAAACAAACTACAGCAACTACCGGAACTGTTAATCCATTAGTGAAAAAAGGAAAGAAGATTTTTAAAACTAATTGTGCCGCTTGTCATAAATTAGATAAAAAATTAGTAGGACCTGCATTAAAAGGAATTACCGAAAAAAGAGACCACGAGTGGTTAAAAAAATGGATTAAAGATAATAATGCTTTAAGACAAAGCGGTGATAAATTAGCACAACAAGTTTTTGAGGAAAATGGTAAATTACCTATGACTCCTTTTCCGCAATTATCTGATGAAGACTTAGAGGCGTTATTGGCTTATATGAAAGTCGGTGATGTAAAACCGGTTGTGAAACAAAATACAGGAGCACAAACAAGTTCTAAAAAAGTATCAACAGCTTGGATGTCTTGGGTGGTGGTTTTCGCTCTGTTGTTGTTGTTTATCTATTTGTTGTTTATCAACAAAAACACGTTCTTAAAAATTATGGCAATTATTGCAATAATCTTAATAGGAACTTATATTTTATTTGATTCCTTAATGGGAATTGATGTAAATCAAGGATATCAACCAATTCAACCAATAGCATTTTCGCATAAAGTGCACGCAGGAGATAATAAAATTGATTGTCAATATTGTCACTCTTCCGCAAAACACAGTAGAACCTCAGGTGTTCCTTCTGCAAATGTTTGTATGAATTGCCATAAATCGATTTCAGAATATACCGGAAATGGTACCGAAACCGAAGAAGAATTACAGTTTTACACCAAAGAAATTCAGAAAATTTACGATGCAGTAGGTTGGGATCCCGAAAATGTAAAATATATCGAGAACTACGATACAAAACCAATTGTTTGGACTCGTGTACATAATTTAGCAGATTTTGCATATTATAATCACTCACAACACGTAACAGTTGCAGGTTTACAATGTCAGCAATGTCATGGTCCTGTTGAAACTTTTGATGATATGAAACAATTCTCTCCTCTGACAATGGGCTGGTGTTTGGATTGTCATAAAACAAAAGAATTGAATTTTGATAATAAATATTACGAAAAAATTCACAAACAATTATCTGAAAAATACGGCGTAGAAAAAGTTACTGTTGCTGATATGGGAGGAAAAGAATGTGGTAAATGTCACTATTAATAAACTAATTTAAGAACATTACGAGCCTTATCGCTCATAATTATATAATCTAAATAAACAATATGGCGTCAAACAAAAAATACTGGACAAGTGTTGTAGAACTTAAGGATAGTTCTATTGTTGAAAAGCTTAGTAAATCTGAATTTCAAGAAGAAATTCCTGTTGATGAATTTTTAGGAGATAAAGATTCCTTAGAAAAATCAGCTACTACACGTAGAGATTTCTTAAAATATGTTGGGTTTACTACCGCTGCTGCTTCCTTGGCTGCTTGTGAAGGACCTGTAATAAAAACCATTCCGTATGTTATAAAACCGGATAATGTAATTCCGGGTGTGGCAGATTATTACGCGTCTGTTATTGCCGATGGTTATGATTTTGCGAATGTTTTAGTAAAAGTTCGTGATGGTCGTCCGATTAAAATTCAACCAAATAAAGATGTAAAAAAGCATAATACTACCAATGCAAGAGTATTGGCTTCTGTTTTGTCTTTATATGATAATAATCGTTTAAGACATCCGTTAGAAAACGGAAAGCAAACTGATTTTAAATCTTTAGATGCAAAAGTAGTTGCTAAATTAAATGAAATAAATGCGAACGGAGGGAAAATCATTATTCTTACAGGAACTCTGGCTAGTCCAAGTGCCGAAAAAGTAATAGCAGATTTCAAAGCAAAATATCCTACAACCGAACATGTTGTTTATGATGCGGTTTCCGAAAGTGCTGCATTAGATGCTTTTGAGCAAACGTATGGTGAAAGAGCATTGCCAAATTACGATTTTTCAAAAACCGAGGTAGTAGTTTCTGTTGGAGCTGATTTCCAAGCTGATTGGCAAGGTGGCGGTTTTGCAAATGATTTTGCAAAAACACGTGTACCTAAAAATGGTAAAATGTCTAAACATATTCAGTTTGAATCTAATTTATCTTTAACCGGTGCAAACGCAGATAAACGTTATGCTTTAAAACCTTCCGAACAAAAATTTGCATTAATTAATTTATATAATGCTGTTACCGGAGCAAATTTACCAAGTAAAAAAACACCACAAGATGCAGCTATTAAAAAAGCGGCACAAGCTTTAAAAGCGGCAAATGGAAATGCTGTTGTTGTAACCGGAATTCAAGATAAAAATGCACAATTATTAGCATTAGCTATAAATAGTTATTTACAAAGTAATGTAATAGATGTGGTTAATACCAAAAACATCCGTCAAGGAAATGATGCAAAAGTAGCTCAATTACTTAAGGATATGAAAGCAGGTAAAGTTGATGCAATAATTACACATCAAGTAAATCCGGTTTATACTTTAGGGAAAGATTTTACCGATGGTCTTAAAAAAACAAAATTATCCGTTGCCTTTGCGTTAGCTAACGATGAGACAGCTAAAAACGCACAATTCGTACAAACAGTTCCTCACGCATTAGAATCTTGGGGAGATGTTAGTATCGAAAAAGGACAATACAGTTTGATGCAACCAACAATTAATAAATTATTTACAAGCAGACAGTTTGAAGAAGCCTTGTTAAGTTGGTCAGGTAACAACGTAAAATATTACGATTACATTAAAGCGAATAGTACAAACTATTTAAACGGTAAGTCCTTTAATAAAGCATTAGAAGTAGGAGCAGTATCTGTTCCGGTTGAAAATGCAGATGTTAAAATTAATGAAATAAATTTATCGGAAGCAGCTTCCAGCTTAGCAAAAACAAAATCCGGTAAAATTGAATTAGCTGTTTATACAAAAGTAGGTTTAGGAGACGGAAAACAAGCAAATAATCCTTGGTTACAAGAATTACCGGATCCTATTACCAGAACCTCTTGGGACAATTACCTATTATTATCCAGAGCAGACGCAGAAAGTTTAGGTTTAAAAAATTGGACAGTAGATAACGGAGCATTAAACGGAAATTTAGCTAATGTTACCGTTGATGGTGTAACGCTTAAAGACGTTCCTGTTTATATTCAACCAGGACAAGCAAACGGAACAGTTGGTATTGCATTAGGTTACGGTAGAACTGAAGGAATGCAAAAAGAAATGATGGTTGGTGTTAATGCATATCCTTTTGCAAATAAAACCGGTCATGAAGTAAAAATTGAAAAAGTAGGCGGAGAACATAAATTTGCGTGTGTACAGTTGCAACACACCATGATGGGAAGAGATGAAATTACAAACGAAACCAGTTTGTCTGCTTTCATTAATAAACCAAAAGAAGAATGGAATCCTGCACCTAAATTTTCATTAGAACATAAAGAAGTATCTATTGATGAAGCAGATTTATGGGAAAAATTTGATGATACTATCGGACATCGTTTTAATCTTTCTATTGATTTGGCAACTTGTACCGGTTGTGCTGCTTGTGTTATCGCTTGTCATGCAGAAAATAATGTACCGGTAGTTGGTAAACGTGAAATTAGAGTAAGTCGTGATATGCACTGGTTGCGTATCGATAGATATTATACTTCCGATATGACGGAAGAAAAAGGAAAAGAAGAAGGTATCTTTGGTTCAGGCGAGTATTTTAATGCTCAAATTCAACCACAAGATCAACCGGAAGTTTCTTTCCAACCGGTAATGTGTCAGCACTGTAATCATGCTCCATGTGAGTCTGTTTGTCCGGTTGCGGCAACATCACACGGAAGACAAGGTCAAAATCAAATGGCATATAACCGTTGTGTAGGTACGCGTTACTGTGCAAACAACTGTCCATACCGTGTTAGACGTTTTAACTGGTTTAAGTACGCAAAAAACAGTGAGTTTAATTTCAATATGAATAACGACTTAGGTAGAATGGTATTAAACCCTGATGTAGTCGTTCGTTCTCGTGGAGTTATGGAAAAATGTTCTATGTGTATCCAAATGACACAAGCTACTATTTTGGAAGCGAAAAAAGAAAACAGACAAGTTAATGTAGGTGAATTTGAAACTGCGTGTGTTAATGCTTGTACTACCGGAGCAATGAAGTTTGGCGATGTAAATAATCCAAAAGAGGAAGTTACACATTTACAAAAAGATGATAGAACGTTTAAATTATTAGAATTTATAGGTACTAAACCAAATGTTTTATACCAATTAAAAATTAGAAACGACAAAGCATAATTAAAAAAGAATCAATTAATTTTCGGTTTAACCGGAATCTTAAACTTAAATAAATATAATATGTCTCATTACGAAGCACCTATTAGAAAGCCTTTAATCTTAGGAAATAAAACTTACCACGATGTGTCTGTTGATATTTCCAAACCAATATTTGGTAAAGCAAATAAACTCTGGTGGTTTGCCTTTACAGTTGCCTTATTAGCCTTCCTTTGGGGAGTTGGTGCAATTGTTTATACCATCGGTACCGGTATAGGGGTTTGGGGTTTAAATAATAAAATTAACTGGGCATGGGATATTACGAACTTCGTTTGGTGGGTTGGTATTGGTCACGCCGGAACATTGATTTCTGCAGTTTTATTATTATTTCGTCAAAAATGGCGTATGGGTATTAACCGATCTGCTGAAGCAATGACTATTTTTGCCGTATTTCAAGCAGGATTATTCCCATTAATACACATGGGTAGAATTTGGAATGGTTATTGGGTAATGCCAATTCCTAATCAATTTGGTTCTTTATGGACAAACTTTAATTCACCATTATTATGGGATGTATTTGCAATTTCTACCTACTTATCGGTTTCCGTTGTGTTTTGGTGGACTGGTTTATTACCTGATTTTGCAATGATACGTGATAGAGCAACCAAGCCTTTCCATAAAAAAATATACAGTTTAGTAAGTTTTGGTTGGAGCGGAAAAGCAAAAGATTGGCAACGTTTTGAAGAAGTTTCATTAGTATTAGCCGGTTTAGCAACACCATTAGTATTATCGGTACATACCATTGTATCTTTTGACTTTGCTACATCTGTAATTCCGGGTTGGCACTCTACGGTTTATCCTCCTTATTTTGTTGCAGGAGCGGTATTTTCAGGTTTTGCTATGGTACAAACTTTATTGATTATTATGCGTAAAGTTTCCGGATTAGAAGATTATATCACAAGAGACCATATTGAAAATATGAATAAAGTAATTTTAGTTACCGGTGGTATTGTTGCCATCGCATATTTATCTGAGTTTTTTGTGGGATGGTATTCCGGTAGTTCTTATGAAGATTTCACATATTTATCTATTGGAGCAGCAACAGGACCATATTGGTGGGCGTTTTGGGCATTAATTTTATGTAATTCTGTTTTTCCTCAATTATTGTGGATTAAAAAATTCCGTAGAAGTTTTGTGTTTTCTTTCTTTATGTCTATAATTATCAACATAGGCATGTGGTTTGAGCGTTTTGATATTATTGTAATTAATTTAAGTAGAGGTCATTTACCATCTACTTGGACGCAATTTTCACCTACTTATGTAGATATTGCAATTTATATAGGTACTATTGGTTTCTTCTTTGTGTTGTTTTTATTATACGCAAGAACCTTTCCGGTAGTTGCACAAGCAGAGATTAAATCAATTATGAAATCTTCGGGAGATAGATATAAAGGTAAAAAACACTAAAATTAATAAATTTAACTTAATTAGTTATGAGTCATAAAATAATACGAGCACTTTTTGATGATGATGATGTGTTGATGGATGCAGTAAAAAATGTACGAGCAAATGGTCATGAAATAGAAGAGGTATATACGCCTTTTCCGGTACATGGTTTGGATAAAGCAATGGGTTTAAAAGATACACGTATTGCAATCGCTGCTTTTATATACGGATTAATAGGTCTTGGTTTTGCAACTTGGATGATGAACTATATGATGATTGAAGATTGGCCACAAAACATAGGTGGTAAACCAAGTTTTAGTTATGCAGAAAACATGCCTGCATTTGTACCAATTATGTTTGAAATGACAGTTTATTTTGCAGCCCATTTAATGGTTTTAACTTTTTATATGCGAAGTAAATTATGGCCATTTCAAAAAGCAGGTAACCCTGATCCAAGAACAACAGATGATAAATTTTTAATGGAATTGCCTGTGTCTGAAAATGAAGATGCTTTAGTTTCTTTCTTAAAAGAAAATGGTGCAATTGAAATTAATATCGTAGATAAACACTAATAAAAAATTAGAATGAAAAATTTAGTTTATATAACATTAAGCGTTTTACTAATGGTAAGTCTTTCTTCTTGTCATAACAAAACAAAAAGGAAATCACAATATATGCCCGATATGTATATACCTGTTCCTTATGAAACATACTCAGAAAACCCTATTTTACCAAAAAACATGACCAATCTAGCTCCTGTTAAAGGAACTGTTGCTCGTGGAGAGACGGTCTATGAAGTACCAAATACAAATGAAGGTTATGAGTATGCTAAATTAAACGTAAAATCACCATTAGATTCTACTCAAATTGATTACAAAAAAGGTAAAAAACTATTTAATATGTACTGTGCTGCTTGTCATGGTAAAAAAGGAGATGGAAATGGTATTTTATCTAAAAGAGATAAATTTAATGGTATTCCAAATTATAAAGATAGAGGCATTACCGAGGGAAGTATTTACCATGTAATTATGTATGGAAGAAATATGATGGGTTCGCATGCATCACAATTAACAGAAGATGAACGTTGGCAAATTGTACATTATGTACAAAAATTGAGAAACAACCTTTTAAAATAAATTTATTAATAGATTAACTTAATAAAATGTATAAATTTTCAAAAAAATTAAAAACATTTGCTTTAGCAATAATGGTTTTAGGTATTTTAGGTATGGCTTACGGGTTTTTAACAACTCCAAAAGACACTCATGAAGTAGAACAAATACTAAAATCACATGAATCTCATGGAAGTGAACATCAAACGGCAGATGTAAAACACCATGATCAAAACACTCATGCTGAAAAAGAAAATCATGCAAATGAACATGAAGAACACGTAAAGCATGTTTTTCATCAAATGCAAAATAGACCTTGGTCTGCATTGTTTATTAGTGCAATATTCTTTTTTATGGTAAGCTTGTTGGTTTTAGTATTTTATGCAATTCAATGGGCGGCAGAAGCAGGTTGGAGTATTGTTCTTTTTAGAGTAATGGAAGCACTTACTGCTTATATTTTACCTGGATCTATTATCTTATTCTTATTTTTATTAGCATCCGGATTTCATATGAATCATATTTATGTTTGGATGTCTCCGGAAGCAGCTCATGATGAAATAATACAAGCCAAATCTTGGTGGTTAAATATTCCGGGATTTTTAATAAGAGCGTTTATTTATTTGGCAGGGTATAATATTTTTAGGTATTTATTGGTAAGAAATTCCAGAAGATTAGACAACACAAAAGATTATAAAACGTATATTAAAACTAAAAACATAGCTGTTGGTTTCTTGGCCTTTTACGGTGTTACCGAATTATTTATGTCTTTTGACTGGTTAATGAGTTTAGATCCTCACTGGTTTAGTCAGTTGTATTCGTTTTATGTTTTTGCAAGTATGTTAGTAACAGCAATTACAGTGGTGGCAATTACTACAATTTATTTAAAAAGTAAAGGATATTTACCTGATGTGAATACAAGTCATATTCATGATTTGGCTAAATATATGTTTGGATTTAGTATTTTTTGGACATATTTTTGGTTTGACCAATTTATGTTACAATGGTATTCTAACCAACCGGAAGAGGTTGTTTATTTTGTGCCTAGATTATTAGGTGCATATCAAATACCGTTTATCGCTATGTTGTTTTTAAATTTTGTTTTACCAATTCTTATTTTGGTGAGTAGTGATTTTAAACGCCATAATTGGATAATTTTAATCGCAGGATTTTTTATCATAATCGGTCATTTTGTAGATGTATATATTTTGATTTCTCCGGCAACAGTAGGAAGTAGCTTTAGTTTTGGAATACCGGAGATATCCTCTATTTTATTCTTTTCAGGATTATTTTTGTATTTTACATTTAATGATTTAACAAAAGCAAAATTAAAAGCTGACGGTAACCCTTTTATTAAAGAAAGCGAATTATACCATTATTAATAATAAATAGAAACTTAAAAAAGGTTGATTTTTATCATAAAAATCGACTTTTTTTGTATTTAATACAAAAGATTTTTTAAATTTGAAATCTCATCGGAAAACTATTAACTAAAATCAATCCATGAAAGCACTTTTTTACATTATTTTATTTACTGCCATTGCAGCAACTATATGGCAAATAGTAAAATTATTAGGACTAACAAAAAATGATCAAATAGCTACTAAAAAGGAAAACAACATAAATGGCTGGCTAATGCTAGGAACCATGGTTTTTCTTTATGTGTTAATGATTTATTACATGTTTTTTGGTGGAAGAGATGTCTTGTTGCCACGACAAGCAGGCTCGGAAGAAGGCGAACACATCGATAATTTATTTATGATGACTATGGGATTAATCCTTGTAGTACAATTTATTACACAATTTTTAGTATATTACTTCACCTTTAAATACCGTGGAAATATAGATAGAAAAGCGGCCTTTTTTGCTGATAGTCATAAATTAGAAATGTTTTGGACTTTAACACCTACAGTAGTGCTGTCCGGTTTAATTATTTATGGATTATGGACTTGGAGTTTGGTGCAAGATGTTACCAATAAAAAAGATGATCCAATTTACATTGAACTATATGGAAAACAATTTCAATGGGAAGCTCGTTATGCCGGTAAAGATAATGTCTTAGGTGAAGCAAATGTTCGTAATATAAAAGGAATGAATACTATGGGTGTTGATATGAATGATCCTTATTCTAAAGATGATATTACTGTTTTACATGAATTTCATATTCCAAAAGGAAGAAAAGTAATCTTTCAGCTTAGATCTCAAGATGTTTTGCACTCGGCTTATATGCCACATTTTAGAGCACAGATGAATTGCGTTCCCGGGATGAAAACGTATATGGGTTATACACCGGCATTAACTACCGAAGAGATGCGTAAAAATCCGGATATTGTTCGTAAAGTAGCAGGTATTAATAAAATCAGAGCCGAAAAATCCAAAGAATTGGTTGCAAAAGGCGAAGACCCATTAGAACCTTATGAATTTGATTACTTATTATTATGTAATAAAATATGTGGTGCCGGACACTACAATATGCAAATGAAAATTGTAGTTGAAGATGAAGCCGATTTTAATAAATGGTTGGCATCAAAAAAAACATTAGCAGAAAAACTTAACTAAAATCAATAAAAGTAATTTTATTACTTTCTAAAAATTAATTATTATTATGTCACATCATAAAGAAACTTTTATAACAAAGTACATCTTTAGTCAAGATCACAAAATGATTGCTAAACAATACTTGATAACAGGTATTATTATGGCAGTAATAGGTGGTTTTATGTCTATGTTATTTCGTTTACAATTAGGTTTTCCGGACCAACATTTTACAATTATTGAAGCCTTTTTAGGAAAAGAAGGAATGACGCCTGACATGTATATGGGTTTAGTAACTATTCACGGTACAATCATGGTGTTTTTTGTACTTACTGCAGGATTAAGTGGGACGTTTAGTAATTTATTAATTCCGTTGCAGATTGGAGCAAGAGATATGGCTTCTGGATTTTTAAATATGATTTCTTATTGGTTGTTTTTTATATCTTCCGTAATAATGGTATCCTCTATTTTTGTACATACTGGTATGGCAAGTGCAGGATGGACAGTTTATCCACCATTATCTGCTTTACCACAAGCAATGAAAGGTTCCGGTTTAGGGATGGATCTATGGTTGGTTTCTATGGCTATTTTTATTGCAGCCTCTTTATTAGGTTCTTTAAACTATATAGTTACAGTACTTAATTTAAGAACAAAAGGAATGAAAATGACTAGATTACCATTAACAATTTGGGCATTTTTTATTACAGCAATTATAGGTTTAGTATCTTTTCCTGTTTTATTGTCTGCGGCTTTATTGTTATTATTTGATAGAAGTTTTGGAACATCATTTTATTTATCCGATATTTTTATTCAAGGAGAAGTTTTACACTACCAAGGAGGTTCGCCTATATTATTTGAACACTTATTTTGGTTTTTAGGGCATCCTGAGGTGTATATCATTTTATTACCGGCACTTGGTATTACATCCGAAGTAATATCTTCCAATTCACGTAAACCTATTTTTGGTTATCGTGCAATGATTGGTTCTATAATGGCAATTGCTTTTTTATCTACAATCGTTTGGGGACATCATATGTTCGTTACCGGAATGAATCCATTTTTAGGTTCTATTTTTACGTTTACAACTTTATTAATTGCAATTCCTTCTGCGGTAAAAGCATTTAATTATATCACGACACTCTGGAAAGGGAATTTACAGCTAAATCCGGGAATGTTATTTTCTATAGGAATGGTTTCTGTATTTATTTCAGGAGGTTTAACAGGTTTAATTTTAGGAGATTCTGCCTTAGATATAAACGTACACGACACCATGTTTGTTGTTGCTCACTTTCACCTGGTGATGGGAGTTTCGGCACTGTTAGGAATGTTTGCCGGAGTGTATCATTGGTTTCCTAAAATGTTTGGTAGAATGATGAATAAAACTTTAGGCTATATACACTTCTATTTAACTATTATTGCAGCCTACGGTGTGTTTTTCCCAATGCATTTTACCGGATTAGCAGGTTTACCAAGACGTTATTTCAGTAACGCAGCATTTCCATTATTTGATGATTTAATGCCAATTAATCAAGTAATTACTATTTTTGCCTTATTAGGAGGTTTCGCTCAATTAATCTTTTTGGCAAATTTCTTTATTAGTATATTTAAAGGAAAAAAAGCAACTCAAAATCCTTGGAGAGCAAATACTTTAGAGTGGACAACTCCTGTGGAAGCAACTCACGGAAACTGGCCTGGAGAAATTCCTGCCGTTTATCGTTGGCCTTACGATTATAGTAAAAGAGATGAAAACGGTAATCTATGGGAAGGAAAAGATTATACACCTCAAACCGTACCGATTCGTCCGGGAGAGGAAGAATTTTAGTATACAAAATTATATAAAAAGATAAATCGGAAGATTTATCTTTTTTTTTGCACTAAAATTTGTTAAAATGTTTAGTATTTAGGAATACTTTTTGTTACTTTACTAATTCAATTTTATTTTTGTGTTATGAAATTAAAAAACTTTGCTATTGTTTTATTATTGATTATAAGTGTTGGTGCAACTTTTTCTTTTAAATCCGATTTTTTTGAAATTGCCAAACAACTCGAAATCTACAATTCGGTTTTTAAAGAACTGAATATGTATTATATTGATGAAATAAATCCTGCAGAAACGACCAGTACAACAATCAATAAGATGTTAAAGGACTTAGATCCTTATACACATTATTTTGATGAACAAACTGCCGAAGATTATAAAATCAAAGCCAGAGGTTCTTATGGAGGAATAGGAGCAAGTACCTCTTTTAAAAATAAAAAATTAATACTACGGGAAGTTTATGAAAATACACCTGCATCAAAAGCAGGATTAAAACCAGGAGATCAAATTATTAAAATTGATGATATTTCCGTTAAGGATTTTGAAGGAGAAGCAATTAATTCCCTTTTAAAAGGATTACCAAATACAACCGTTACTTTAACGATTAAACAAAATAATGAAGAAATGGTTAAAGAGATTACTCGCGAAACTATTGAAATTGATCCTGTGCCGTTTCATAAAATGATTGATGATGAAGTTGGTTATATCGCATTTATTAAATTTAACAAAAAAGCGTCTAAAAGAGTAAAAGAGGCTTATGAAGATTTAAAGGATGAAGGTATGAAAAAACTTATTATTGATGTACGTTACAATCCCGGAGGTTTATTAAATGAAGTGATAAAAATAGTTAATTATTTTGTACCAAAAGATCAAGTTGTAGTAACTACCAAAGCAAAAGTAAAGAAATGGAGTAATGTGTATAAAACAACAAATGAGCCGTTAGATCTAGAGATTCCTATCGTTGTTTTGGTAAATGGTAGATCTGCTTCGGCAAGTGAAATTTTAGCTGGTTCTTTGCAGGATTTAGATCGTGGCGTGGTTATGGGTGAACGTTCTTTCGGTAAAGGATTAGTACAACGTACTAGAAGATTACCGTACGGTACACAAATGAAATTAACAATTGCAAAATATTACACACCAAGTGGCAGATGTATTCAAGAACTCGATTATACTAATCGTAACAGAAAAACAGGAATAGTACCTACATTCGATAAAAATAATCGTAATCTCTTTCGTACAAAAAACGGTAGAAAAGTTTATGATGGAGGAGGTGTAGCTCCTGATGTTGCATTAGAAAGACCCAAAAAAACAGTTGCCACCAAAGCACTGTTTAAATCGGATGCTATTTTTAATTTTGCATTGGCGTATTTAGAAGAACATCCTAATTTACCCACACCCGAGAATTTTACGATAACCGATTCCGATTACAATCGATTTATAGAATATTTAAAGCAAAAAGATACCACTTTTAAAGTACAAGCCGAAAAAGAATTTATTAAAGCATATAAAAACGCCGAGAAAGAAAAATTTAATACGGCAATACAAACGAGTTATCAAACATTGATGGATGATTTTAAAAGCTCTAAAATCAGTAATATTTCTGTTAATAAAGAAGAAATAAAAGAGCATATTTCGGATGAGATTTTAAAGCAAAAATATTTTAAAAAAGGAATGTATATTCATAAATTTACACACGATCCTTTGGTTAAAAATGCCACAAGTTTGCTACACAATACAAAGAAATATTATAAAGTCTTAAAATAAAACAATAAAAACGTTAATCTTACGTAATAAATAGAGTTAACAAACCGAAGTAAAAATTAATTCCGTATTTTTGCCGAAAATTTTAAGATGCAAAAAACTACACTAATCAAACCAACCAAAGCCCAAGAATCTTCTAACGCAATAGAGCGATTATATATTGGTATGCGTCACCTTTTTAATCGTGGTTTTTACAAACCTATGGGTGTTTCCGGTAAAACTTTACGTGAAGCATTATTATTTTTACGTCCGGAAATTTACGGAAGTATCGCTGAAGATAAAATAGAATTTGCAGGATTAAAATATATTATAGATAGATTGCCAATTGGTATTGAAGAATGTCAGTTTGTTAATTTAACTGCAGATGAAGGTTTTGGAAATTCTACTTTTCCTGTAATTATTCCTCCAAAAAGGAGAAGAAATTGTTATCGAATAGATGCCGATCAAATGAATATTGAAGTTACCAGAGGAAGATCGGAAATATATGATATTCTTACACATCTAACCTTTCTGTTTATTGAATCGCATAAAATTAAAAAGAATATTTTGATAAATGCCGAAGGAAAAACGATAAGAGAATGGTTGCATTTAGAAGAAGTTGTACTGCATAATAAAAAATTATCACAAAAGGAAAGAGAAGTTTTATTAGCACATTTAACAACGGTTTTAGGTAGAACTTTTGAAGAAATTAAACAGGCTGATAAAGATTTTGCTATTCCTGAAAATGAAAACCGTTTTTTCAGTTTAATTTATTGGATGGGAAAACGAGCCTTAAACGAAGTATTGTTAGATGAAAAACGTGTTATTACTTTTAGTGCTGCTTTACGTGAGCGAATAGGACATCATATTTATGGTGAAATATGGGCAAACAATATCAAACAAGTATTGGAAGACAATGATTTGTTAGATCGTGAAATTCATATTATTAGTGCCAATATGCACAGTGTAATGAATAGTATTTACGCACCTATTGTATTAAAAAAAGAGGCAACTGCACATAAAGATACGGCATTATTTGAATTGTTAAGCGATTCTAAAAATAAAGATCTTAGAAAAAAAGTAATGAATTTTGCATCAAAAAAAGGCTTGATTTATATTGAAGATACTTCCGGAACAAATATCAACGTGCAAATTATAGATACGGCAAAAATTGATTTTAAAGATTCCAATTATAAGTTGCATAATACAAACAAACCCGTTTTAGTAGTAATGGATTATGCTTTTGGTGAGCAAGCTTACGAAACGATGGATGAGTTATTAAAACCTTATGATTGTAAAAAAGGACATTTACACCACTTAAAAGTAGATTCTATTTCCATTATGGGAAAAGCCGGAATTTTGCAAGGCGGAAAAGGCGATATAATGATACCAACAGCACACTTTTTTGAAGGTACAGCCGATAATTATCCGTTTAAAAATGAGCTGCAATTAGAAGATTTTAAAAATATCGATCTTGGTGTATATCAAGGCACAATGGTTTCGGTTTTAGGTACTTCACTTCAAAATAAAGATTTGTTGGAATTCTTTAAAAATTCCACTTGGAAAGCCATAGGTTTGGAAATGGAAGGAGCACACTACCAAAAAGCCATTCAAGCAGCATCAAAAATTCGCGGTAATATACAACCTGATGTTAAAGTGAGATATGCTTATTATGCATCAGATAATCCATTAGAAACAGGAAGTACATTAGCTTCCGGAGGTTTAGGTACAACAGGTGTAAAACCAACATATATTATTACACAAAAGATTTTAGAACAAATATTTAAAGGATAAAGTTATGGCAAATAATACAAACAATCCCGAAGAAATAGATTTAGGAAAGTTATTTCAATTAATAGGAAATGGTATTAAAAACTTTTTTAATGGTATTTTAAATATATTTAGATGGATTTTTCATCAATTAATAGTAACTCTTATTTTCTTTAAGAAAAATGCTCTTATTTTTGCTGTTGCTATGTTGATTGGTGGTGTAATCGGTTACTTTTCAGATTCCGATAAAACACCAAAATATAGTTCCAAAATGGTTGTTGAAACTAATTTTGGTAGCGGTCATTTACTGTATAACCAATTAGCATATATTAATTCTTTAATCAATCAAAATGATTCTATCACGCTTGCTAAAATTTTTAATAAGCCATCTAATAAAATAACAGCATTAAAAAAATTAAAAGTAGAACCATATGAATTGGAGAAAAATGTAAAAGTTGAATACGATTATTATTTAAAAAACACCGATACTATTTATACTTTTGCAAGAGGTTTTACAATTAATGATTTTAAAGAACGTATGTCTGATCCAGATTTTCGTTTGCAAGAAATAACTGCTGTTTCAAGTAATCCGGAAGTTGTTTTAGATTTAGAATCCGGAATTTTGTCGCTTGTAAAAAATAGTTATTTTGAAAACAAATACAATATTAAAAACAAAGAATTCCAAATTAAAAAACAGTCATTAGAAAAAGACTTGGCTCAAATAGATTCCTTACGTGTTTTGTATAAAAATGTTACCTTGCTAAAAGCAAAAAAAGAAACAACACCAAGTACTAATATTAATTTTAATGATAAAACTAAACCGGTAAATATAGACTTGGATTTATTTAGACAAAGAGAAACTTTATTAGAGCAATTACAAGAATTAAATAAAGAAATTTTCAGAAGTGATTTTGTCATTAAGGCTGTAACAGATTTTAATAAAGGGGAAAAAATGGATTCGTTATTAAACAAAAAATGGATTTATGGAGCTGTCCTTTCCTTTTTTATAGTCCTTTTGTTTCTTCTGATTTTAAAAGTAAATAATTATTTGAATAATTACGCTAAATCTTAATTGGATTGAAAAAGAAAAACCTGATAATTTTTGGAACAAGACCGGAAGCTATAAAAATGGCACCACTAGTTAAAGAATTTTTAAAAGATAAATCATTTGATACAAAAGTTTGCGTAACTGCACAACATAGAGAAATGCTTGACCAAGTATTGGATTTTTATGATATAAAACCGGATTATGATTTAGATTTAATGACTCCGGGACAAAGCCTTAATTTATTAACATCAAGAATTTTTAAAGAATTGGCTCCTATTTTAGAAGAATATAAACCGGATTTTGTATATGTTCACGGTGATACAACAACTTCAACCGCAGCAGCAATGGCGGCTTTTTATGCAGGTGCAAAAGTGTGTCATGTAGAAGCAGGTTTGCGAACGTTTAATAAGCAATCGCCTTTTCCTGAAGAAATGAATCGATGCGTAACAGGAAGTATTGCAGACTATCATTTTGCACCTACAACAACTTCAAAAGAAAACTTAATTAGAGAAAATGTTGCCGAAAAAAATGTCTTAATAACAGGAAATACGGTTATTGATGCACTGCAAATGAGTGTAGAAAAATTAAAAAATTATACCAGCAAAGAGTTAGATGATTTAAA
This sequence comes from Flavobacteriaceae bacterium, assembly GCA_026988395.1. Classification (GTDB taxonomy): domain Bacteria; phylum Bacteroidota; class Bacteroidia; order Flavobacteriales; family Flavobacteriaceae; genus S010-17. Next base: position 22,286 of record JALSLI010000031.1, read on the forward strand.
GACAACAGTAGATTTATCTAAAAAAATACTTTTGGTAACCGGTCATCGTAGGGAAAATCACGGACAAGGATTTATTAATATCTGTACTGCTTTAAAGAAAATAGCAGAAGATAACAGCGATGTAGAAATTATTTATCCTGTACATTTAAATCCGAAAGTTTTAAAACCGGTTCACGAAATATTAGGTAATGTAAAAAATGTAAAATTGATAAAACCATTATCTTACCCTTCTTTTGTTTGGTTAATGGATAAATCCGAATTAATAATAACAGATAGTGGTGGAGTGCAAGAAGAAGCACCGAGTTTAGGTAAACCGGTATTGGTAATGCGAGATACAACCGAACGCCCGGAAGCTGTTGATGCCGGAACGGTTATTTTAGTAGGAACCGATGTAGATAAAATTGTTGCCGAAGCTGAAAAATTATTAAAAGACAACAAATTATATGAGCAAATGAGTCAATTACATAATCCTTATGGAGATGGCAAAGCAAGTGAAAAAATAGTAAAATTTATTAAAAAGTTAGTACAGAAATAATGAAAAAGGATTACAAGGTAGAGATGATAGGTTTAGGGTATATTGGTTTGCCAACTGCAGCTCTTATATCAAGTAAAGATATTAAAGTTTTAGGTGTTGATGTAAGCCAGAATGTTGTAAACACAATAAATAAAGGGAAAATTCATATTGTAGAGCCAAAACTAGATACATTAGTTAAAGATGTGGTTACGAAAGGTTTTTTAAAAGCTACGGTAAAGCCTGAAACCGCTGATGTTTATCTTATTGCAGTACCAACTCCTTTTAAAGGTGATTATGAACCTGATATTGCATTTGTAGAAGCAGCAACCCGTAGTTTAATTCCGACTCTAAAAGAAGGAGCTTTGGTAATCATAGAATCTACCAGTCCTGTTGGAACAACCGAAAAAATGCAAAAACTCATTTTTACCGAAAGACCGGAACTAAAAGATAAAATTTATATGGCTTTTTGTCCAGAACGTGTATTACCCGGAAATGTAATTTACGAACTAGAACATAACGACAGAGCTATTGGTGGAATAAATTCGGAATCTACCGAAAAGGCCATTGAATTTTACAGTCAATTTGTTACTGGTGAATTACATAAAACCAATGCAAGAACAGCAGAATTGACCAAATTAGTAGAAAATGCAAGTCGAGATGTACAAATAGCTTTTGCAAATGAATTATCGATGATATGCGATAAAGCAGGTATTAATGTTTGGGAATTAATCAAA
>JALSLI010000032.1 GCA_026988395.1 Flavobacteriaceae bacterium
AATCCATTCTATATTTTGAGTGTAATTTTCTAATAAATCTTGCGCATTTCTGTTTTTAAACGTAGCTCTTCTGGTGTAAGAATGATAGTGTTTTGCTGTTTCTTTCATTACATAAACGTAGGCAACAGGTACTTTTAAACGTGAACCTAATAGAAAAGGTCCTGCAGGAAATTCGGCTTCTTTACCTAATAAAGTTGCTTTTAATGTTTTTGTTCCTTCAAAAAATCGGTCGCCTGTAAATACAATAAGTTCGTTATTACTCAAAGCGTTATTTATTTCAAAAATATGCGATAAGTCTTCTTTAACAATTATAAATTTAAGATTTGATTTAGAAGCAACCTTTTCTAAAAACTCTTTTATGGCTTTATGTTCTTGATCTGTGGTTACTAAATTAAATTGTGAATCTACATCAATCTCATTTAAAAAATGCTCGGCAATTTCAAAATTTCCTACATGTGCAGAAATAAGAATGCCGCCTTTTTTTTCTTGAAGCATTTCTTTAAGGATGTATTCTCCATCAAATTCATAAGTAAACTGATTTTTTAAACCAGAGGCAATGGTAACACGATCTAATATGGTTTGCCCAAAAACAAAATTGGTTTTATACACATTAAAAACACTCTTTATTGGACTGTATTTTAATCGTTTACGAAAATAATAATAACTTGATTTTGAGCCTTTTACAGAAAACAATAAAAAATAAAATGCCACAAAATAGAGCACAAAATAGGCACTTCTAACACCAAAAGTTTTAAGTATAAAAACAAATATTTTATATCCTAAAATAGTTCCTCTTGATTTACCTTCCCATTTTTTTGACATCTAAAATAAATGTTGAATTTTAAATGTTGAATATTGAATTCAATATTTAAAATTAGTTGACTTTTTTATCGATAAGTGTATAAAAATCTTCTAAAGTATTTACATTTACAAAGTCTTCGGCAGCTAATTTAACACCAAATTCAGATTCAACTGCAACCACTAAATCAACATAATCTAAACTGTCTAATTCTAGGGTTTCTTTAAGATTTGCTTCTGGAGTTAAATCTTCTTGTTCTGCTTCAAATTCATCAATTAAAAAATCGTTTACTTTAGCGATGATGGTCTTTTTATCCATTTTTATTCTGTGTACTTTTTGATTACTATTGCTGAGTTTGTACCTCCAAACCCAAAGGAGTTCGACAAAAATACATCAATTTTTTCATTTATGGTTTTTTGTACTAAATTTAATTCTTTTGCATCATCATCTACTTCTTCTAAATTGATGTTTGGCGCAATAAAAGAGTGTTGCATCATGAGCATAGAATAAATTATTTCACTAGCTCCTGCCATCCAACATTCATGACCAGTCATTGATTTTGTTGAACTTACGTAAGGTTTTCTATCTTTAAAAACATGATGAATTGCTTTAGCCTCATTTTGATCGCCAACAGGTGTTGAAGTTGCATGAGCGTTTACATAATCAATATCTGTAGGTTTTACGTTTGCTTGATCTAAAGCTTTTAACATGGCTCTAGAAGGACCATCAATATTTGGAGTAGAAATATGCTCTCCATTAGAAGAAAATCCGTAGCCAATAACTTCACCTAAAATAGTTGCACCTCTTTTTTTAGCCGATTCTAAACTTTCTAATACTAACGAAGCTCCTCCACCGCTTGGTACTAAACCAGTACGATTTTTATCAAAAGGACGACAAGCTTTAGTTGGATTTTCTTCATCGGTTGCAAAAACGCCTAAACCGTCAAAACTTCCCATAGCAAATTTATTAATTTCTTGTGCTCCTCCACAAATAACCATTTCTTGTAAGCCACTTTTTATTAAATGAAAGCCTAAACCAACAGAATGTGAACCAGATGCACAAGCAGCACTTACCGTTAAATTAATTCCTTTAAGTTTAAAAATGGTTGCTAAATTCATGGTTACGGTAGAATTCATACTTTTAAAAATTCCACCAGAACCTACTAAAGTGGTGTCTTTTTTTGCTCTTACAATATCAATCGATTCAATAACGGATTTTGCTGTACTGTCGTTTCCAAAAATAATTCCCACTTCATTATGGATTAAGAAATCTAAATCAACTTGAGCGTTTTTTAAGGCTTCAACAGTAGCAATATAGGCATATTGTGCTTCTTCACCCATACTTATACGCTCTCTACGAGAAAGTTGCTTTTTTAAATTTGGCACAGCGACTTTACCAGTAAGCGCAGAACGATAACCAAAATCTTTACGCTCTTGATCAAAAACAATACCTGATTTTCCTTGGTACAATGAATTTTTTACTTCTTCTAAGTTTTCGCCTAAACAAGAATAAATTCCCATTCCTGTAATTACAACTCTTCCCATAATTTTATGAATAAATTCCTCCGTTTATATTGATAATTTCACCTGTAATATAAGATGCTTTTTTAGAAACCAAAAAGGAGACTAAATTAGCCACTTCTTCGGCTTCACCAAAACGATTGATAGGTATTAAACGCTTTAATTCTTTTTCGTCTAAATCTGCTGTCATATCAGATTTTATAAAACCTGGAGCAACAGCATTTACTGTAATCTTACGTTTTGCTACTTCTTGTGCCAAAGCCTTTGTTGCAGCTACAATAGCACCTTTTGCGGCAGAATAGTTGGTCTGACCAGCAGTTCCCTTTACTCCAGAAACCGAAACCATATTCACAATTCTACCATAACGATTACGCAACATTTTTTGCATTAAATGATTGGTTACATTAAAAAACCCTCCCAAACTAGTATTAATTACTTTATCCCAATCTTCTTTAGGCATCCACATAAATAAACCATCTTTGGTAACACCTGCATTATTAACAATTACTTCAATAATACTGTCTTTATTTGCTTCTTCCCAAGTAGTTAGATTTGATTTTACACTTTCAGAATCAGCTACATCAAACTGAATGATTTCAGCCGTATTTCCTAAAGCAGTAACTTGTTTTAAAGTTTCGTTTGCAGCCTCTTTATTGGAATGGTAATTTATTAAAATATGATAATCAGATTCTTCGGCTAATTTTATACAAATTGCTCTTCCAATTCCTCTTGATCCTCCTGTAATTAATGCTGTTTTCATATATTATTTTGTAAAATTTTTAACGCTATCAAACCACGTATCCGATAATGGTTTGTCGTTTTTATCAATAAAATTCCATTTTTTGTTTAATCCTACTTTTGCTAATCCGTTTACAAATCCTTTTTGTTGTTTTGCAAAAACATTGAACGTTTTAGTCGTAATATCGTATTTATCTTGAATAACTAATTTTCCCGTTTTATCAATAAAGCCCCAAAATTTATTCAATTTTACAGGAGCTAATCCATCATTACTAAAAAGGGCTGCATCTCTGTATTTAGCTTCTATAACAAAATTACCTGTTTTATCTATAAATCCCCATTTTTTTCCTAAAATACTAGCAGGAGCAAGTCCGTTTTTAAAAGCTCTTGCTTTTTTAAATTGAGGTTTTATGATCCATTTTCCATTTCGGTTAATATATCCTTTTTTCTTATTTTTTCCAACGGCAATAGTGAGTTCTTCACCATCAGAAAAATTCATTATTTTTAAGGCATCTGCTTCCGTAAAGTTATTGTTGTTTAGCACACCTAATTTTCCGTCTTTTTTGGCGTAAGTAACACCGTTTGATAATTTTCCAACAGCTTGATATTCAACTGGAATAGTTTCTTTACCAAATTTATCAATAATTCCCCAATATTTATTGATAGCTACTTTGGCATAAACATTGTGAAAGTTTTTAATTTTCTGATATTTAGGTTCTAAAACAACTTTACCAGAAGTATTTATTAAACCAAATAATTTTCCTTTTCTGATGACTGCTACTCCATCGTTAAAATCGTATAATTTATCTGATGCAGGCATTTTAATTTCTTCTCCTTTTTTATTGATATAAAACCATCTTCCTATTTTTGAAACGATGGCAAATCCGCTATTAAAAGATTTAGCTCTTTCAAATTGATAATCAATAACTACCTGGTTTTGTTTATTGATAAAACCCCATTTTTCACCATCAAAAACTGCTGCCAATCCATCGGAAAAATCACCTGCTTTTAAATATTGCGGTTTAATT
>JALSLI010000033.1 GCA_026988395.1 Flavobacteriaceae bacterium
TAAACTTAACACTACTGATAAGGAGATGATTACTGGCGTTACAGCCGAATTAAATTGAGCTACCAAAATCAAAAAAATTAAAATTACCGCTATTAGTAACGCTTTACTTAAAAATGCCATTTGCTTGGCTTGTTCTTCTTGTTCTCCTGTAAATTTATAACTATAGCCTTTTGGTAATTTGTAGCCTTTTAAAATATGTTTGGTGTTTTCTACTACATTTGTAGCGTTATAGCCTTCCAAAATATTGGTGTAAACGCTAATTACTCGGTTTAAATCAATACGTTTTACCGCAGAAAAAGTGGATTTATTCTCGGTAGTTGCAATAGCACTTATTGGAACAGATTTTATTCTACCAGTCATTTGATCTCTAAAAATAACCTTCTGATTAATCAGCGCATCTTTATTATAGCGATATTTATCTTGTAATCGAATATTTACAGGATAGTTGTCTTCTCCATCTTTATAGGTGGAAATTTCTTTTCCGTATAATGATGTACGTAACAGATCGGCTACTTGACCAGTTGAAACGCTTAATCTATTGGCTTTTTGACGATCAATAGTTACAATCATTTCGGGTTTACCCAATTCTACATCGAGTTTTAACTCTTCAATACCACTAATATTCTTAGATTTTAGGAAGTGTTGCATGTCTGCAGCAACTTTTATTAGATGGTCATAATCATCGCCTGTAATTTCTATGTTTAATGGTGGTCCTGCAGGCGGTCCGTTTTTTCTTTTATCAACCGTAATGTTTATTCCTGGATACACACTTAATAATTCTCTTAAATCAGTAAGTACTTTAGATGTTTTTTGACCTCTTCTATCTACAAAATCGGTAAAATCTAAGGTAATTCTACTTTTATTTGGAGTGTTTCCTTGACTTCCTTTTTGGGGATCACCAGTACCTTCACCAACTTGTGCAATAACCGATTTTACCAAATAGTTTTTATGGGTGTCTTTATCTTCGTATTTTTTTATATAATCTAATACTTTTGCCTCTATATCTAAGGTGATTTGATTGGTTTTTTCAATGCCTGTACCAATAGGATATTCTGTATAAACATAAATTTGTTCAGGTTCGTTTTCTGGAAAGAATAAAATATTTGGAGGAAACAATTTCATTAAATACATAGAGAAAAACAGCAAGGCAAATGTTCCAAAAAACATAAAATACACATTGTAACCTCTTAACGAAAATTGCAATGCTTTTTCGTATAAACGTTCTAAACTTGGTAGAAAGCTGTTTTGAAACCAGTTAATTATAGGGTTTATAGCAATTTTGTATAAAATATTAAAAATTGCAAATAAGGTTAATATGTTTCCTAAAGCTACTAATCCTTTTTTGTTAAAATGAAATCCTAAAACCAAAAATAAAACACCAAAAACACCTGCAATAATACTTCGGTAAATTACTTTTTTAAAGGAAACTTCGTCTTCTTTTACCTTCATATACATTTCCGTTAAAACGGGATTTATCACCATTGCCACAAAAAGTGATGAAGACAAAACCATAATAAGCGTAATAGGAAAATATTTCATAAACTGACCCATAATTCCAGGCCAAAATCCTAAAGGGATAAAAGCGGCTAAAGTGGTTGCTGTAGAAGCAATAATTGGCCAAGCCACTTCGCCAACTCCGTATTTTGCTGCATCGTAATTAGAGTAACCTTCATCAATATAACGATAGACATTTTCAACTACAACAATACCATTATCTACCAGCATTCCAAGTGCTAAAACTAAGGCGAAAAGAACCATCATATTTAGGGTAATTCCCAAAGTATTTAGTAAAATAAAGGATAATAACATAGAAAGCGGAATGGCAATTCCAACAAATAGTGCATTTCGCAAACCTAAAAAGAACATCAATACTAAAACCACTAAAATCACTCCAAAGATGATATTATTTTCCAAATCATTCACTTGAGCGATGGTTTTATCAGTCATATCATTGGTTCTTGAAATGATTAAATTTTTTGGAAAGACCGTTTCCTTCGCTTGAGCGATAATTTTATCAATTTTTTTAGAAACAATAATTAAGTTTTCACCTGAACGCTTTTTAATATCTAGCATTACTACTGGTCTTGTGAACTCACGAGCGTAACTTGTTTTTTCTTTTTCTTTAAATTTAACAGTTGCAATATCACGTAAATACACCACTTTTTGATGTTGTTTTTTTACGATGATATCTTCCATTTTTTTCGGATTTTTATATTCACCAACCACACGAACGTTGCGTATCATTCCGTCTTGCTTAATATCTCCACTAGAAATGGTCATATTTTCATTACGGATAGCACCTGCAATATCTCTAAAGTTGAGGTTTACAGCTTCCATTTTGGCTAAATCGACTGCAATTTCTACCTCTTTATCTTGCACGCCACGAATATCAACACCACTAATTTCTGGTAAACCTTCAATTTCATCTTCTAAATATTCTCCATATTTTTTAAGCTGATCCATTGAAAATTCACCTGATAAATTGATATTGAAGATGGGCATTTTTTCTGATAAATCTAATTTTATCACATTAGGATCTGCTGGTAAATCGTGTGGGAAATCTTTATCAGCTTTAGCGACATCAACCTTATCTTTTACTAATTGTAAGGCTTCATCTGGTGTAACATTGGTGGTAAATTTTATATCGATTGATGAAAAACCTTGTTTTGAAGTAGAAATTACTTTATCAATACCACTAATTTGGTTGATTTCTTTTTCTAACGGACGAGTAACCAGTTTTTCCATATCCAAAGCAGAATTACCAGGGTAAATTGTGGTTACAAAAATCTCTGGCATCACTACTTCTGGAAAAGCCTCGTTTGGCATAGCATTGTATGAATTAATACCTGCTAAAAAGATAATTGCTGTAATAACGAGAACTGTTGCCTTATTGTTTATTGCCCAATTTGAGAGCGCATTTTGTTTGTGGAGCATAGTTATTTTTGTTTATGCGTTTGTTATTTTGTTTATGTATTGAATTGGTAAAATGTGTAATTGGTAAAGTGTGATTTATAAAAACATAGTTAAGTTTTTGCTTTATATTCATCATTTTTCATTCATCACTTTTAATCAACCTCTATTTCCTGACCATTACTCACGGTTCTTGAACCTTCATCAATTACTACATCATCCTTTGAAAGACCGTTTGTGATTAGCGAATTGTTTTGGTAACTACTTGAAACAGTAACCAAGTTTTTATGAACGATGTTCTTACTATCTTTTTTAATTACAGTGTAAACAAAGTTGTTTCCATTTTGATCTATTTGAATAAGTTTTGTTGGAATAGCAACAGCTTCTTTTTCATCAAAATCTTTTATTTTAAGATCTGCTAATAAATTTGGTTTTACATTTCCCTTTTTGTTTGGTACGTTAATTCTAATTTTAAACGTTCTGTTATCTGGACTAATAGTATTTCCGATTTGCGCAATTTTTGTAGTAAATTCTTTACCAATTGCACTTAAATTAACTACTACTTTATTTCCTTTTTTAATGGATTTAAGATAATTTTCAGCAACATCACTTTCAATGTACATATTGTGTAAATTTACCAATCTTGCTAGTGGTGTTTGTGGTGAAGCTAAATCGCCTTTTGTTGCTATAAGATCGTCTACAATTCCACTAAACGGCGCAGTAACACGATAATTTTTAGCTTGAGAATTTAAAGTATATATCTTTTTTTCTAAAGCTTCTTTTTGCGTTTTTGCTTGAAGATATTGCATTTCTGAACCAATTTTTTGTTCCCATAAACGCTTTTGTCTATCATAAGCAGTTTGTGCTAAGGATAATTGGTTTTTAACTTCGTTAATAGAATTTATTAAAACCGAATTATCTAATTGAAACAATTTCTGACCAGCAGACACACGCTGTCCTTCTTTTATATAAACATTTGTAATTGTACCGCTTGCTAAAGGTCTAATGATAATGTTTTTGTCTGTTTTTGTATTCCCTTGAAGATTAATATAATGTTCAAAATGACTTGGTTTGATTTGGTATGTACTTACTTTAGTTAGTTTTTTAATGGTATCTAACTCAGCTA
>JALSLI010000034.1 GCA_026988395.1 Flavobacteriaceae bacterium
CAAAAGGAACAATATGGCATAATACAATTATCAAAATGATAAAACATAAACCAATTACACAAAATCAAATTGTATGGAAGCTAAATTAATAAGTCAATTTTTTTATTATGAAAAAAATATTTAGTTTCGTATTGTTAACAGGTATGTTAACTTTGATGAGTTTTGGGATTTCTCAAAAGTTTTATAAAGTTGACTCATCAACAATTAGTAGTAAGAATGTTCAAGGTAATTGTTTTGATGTATGTGATGCTTTAGCTAGTGCTTTTGGAAATTACTACAACTGGTCATATCAATCAGAATACGATTATTTTATTAGTTGTTATTATGAAGGTGGTTGCCAAGAATTATAATTTAATCTAAAGATACTGTATAAATACAGTATCTTTTTAAAAGTTTAAAAAATGAAAAATAAAATATTCTTACTTTTTTTTATTCTATCTATTGGTTTGTCTTCACAAACCAAACAAGGTGAAATAATCTATAAAGTGTTTTCAGACAAAAACAATAAAAAGAACATATTAGAAAATGATAAAATATCAGAATCTCAAAAACAAATAGCACTAGCTTTTATTAAAAATACAACATCCATTAACTGCATCCTTAAATTTAAAAATTATGAATCCTTATTCTATATTGAAAAAGGCTTAAACGATCCAAAAAACAAAATTTTAAAAATTTCGGCAGGTGGAAATGATATAATTTATACTAATACAAATAAGAACAAGGAAATCATTATATCCAAAGAAACTTTAGGTCAATTCTTTTTAGTTAGTAAAAAGTTTATTGATTGGGAACTGACAAATCAAAGTAAAGTTATTAATGGTTATAAATCTTTTAAAGCAAAAGGAAATAAAACCGTAGATACACCCAACGGAATAAAAATTGTACATATTATTGCTTGGTATACACCTGAAATAAATATTCCTTTTGGTCCAAATATTTATAACAGCTTACCTGGACTTATTTTGGAACTTCATGAAGGAAATCTAATATATCAGGTAACCAAAATAAATTTAAATAAAGAAATTACAATTAATAAACCTATCAAAGGAAAAAAAATAACTGATAAGGAGCTCAATCAAATTTTTAAAAAACTTTATAATGAAAGAAAAAAACGTAATAGATAAAATTTATTTTTCGTATTGTTAACAGGTATGTTAACTTTGATGAGTTTTGGTAATCACAAGGAACAAGTAAGCAATTTACCACCAAGTGAAGCCTTACAAGATAGTTGTCATACAATGGCTATGTGTGTAGCTTTAATCTGTGCAGACGGAATGGATGCTCAATATGAAATGTACGGTCAATTGTATGATTCATGTATTACACAATAAAAACCATAAGCATCGATTTATTTTCGATGCTTAAATTTCTTTTTAAAATGTATAAATATTTTTTACTACTGTTTACTGCTGCTGTTTTTTCTCAAAATAATGGTATTGCTACTTATAAATGTTCTTTGAATGCGGATAAATTAAAAGATAAAATATCTAATTCAAAAAATACATCGATGTTAAAATATAAAGGTGTTATCAATAGTATTGTCGATAATTCGGAAGATATTTTTTTTGAATTAAAATTTAATAATAATATCTCTCATTTTTCTGTTATAGAATCTTTAGAAAAAAACAAATTAAATATTTTAAAAACACATTATGCTAGAAGTAAATACTATTTTGACAAAACAAAGAATATAAAATTAAAACAAATTGAAGCTTTTGGTTCTTTGTATTTAATTGATATTTCAGGGCAAAAAACAATATGGAAACTTACCAATGAAAAAAAATGATTAACAATTTTTTGTGTTTTAAAGCAAATGCTGAAATAAATAAAAACAATAAAGTTACTAAATTAGAAGCTTGGTATTGTCCTCAAATTCCTTTACCTTTTGGACCAATGGAATATACAGATTTACCAGGAATTATTTGCAATCTTAAAATAATAAGTGATAAATACACAGTAGATTTTAATCTCATAAAACTCAAATTTTCAAAGAAACCAATAAAAATTAAGATTTTTGAAAAAGGAAAAACAGTTACTCAAAAAGAATTTGAAAAAATTGGCGTACAAATAATGTCAAATTTAAAAAATCAGTAATACTAAACATTCAATATTTATAAATAAACGGTACCAATTTGAACAAATCTTTTTCAAAATACACATTATCCATCCTGTTACTCCTAACAGGATTTTTTACCAATGCACAAATCATAAAAGTAACAGGCAAGGTTACCGACAGCATAAACAATCCGTTAGAATACGCTAATGTGTTTGCTGTTCCGATAGATAAAAATGTAAACATATCATATGCCATAACAAACGAAAAAGGAAACTATATTTTAAAATTGCAAAAAAACAAAAGTTATAAAGTAACCACCAGCTTTTTAGGATATGTAAAACAAGAAGTTAACTTTAAAATTAACAAAGATACTACCTATCATTTTAAATTAAAAGAAGATAAAAACCAATTAGATGAAGTTACTTTAAACTATACAATTCCTGTAAAAGTAAAAGAAGACACCATTACCTATAATGCAGATTCGTTTAAAACCGGCGAAGAACGTAAATTAAAAGACATTCTTAAAAAATTACCCGGAATTGAAGTTGATCGCAAAGGAAATGTTACCGCTAACGGTAAAAAAATAAAAAAATTATTGGTAGAAGACAAACCTTTTTTTGGCGGAAACACCAAATTAGGCGTAAATAATATTCCGGCTAACGCCATAGACAAAATACAAGTTTTAGAAAACTACAACGAAGTTGCCATGCTAAAAGGCTTACAAGACAGTGATGATTCGGTTTTAAACATCAAACTAAAAAAAGACAAAAAGAAATTTGTTTTTGGCGATGTAGAAGTTGGTGCAGGTATAAAAAACCGTTATTTGTTACATCCAAAATTGTTTTATTACAGCCCCAAAACTAGTATAAATTTTATTGGCGATGCTAATAACCAAGGCGTAAAATCTTTTACTTTTAGCGATTATCAAAATTACGAAGGAGGTATCAGTAAAATTTTAACCGATCCTAAAAGTTATTTTAATTTATACCGTTCGGATTTTGCTAAATACCTAAACAACCAAGATTACAAAGCCGAAAAAAACAATTTCGGAGCGTTTAGCATACGGCATTCAATTAGCAATGCAAGTGATTTAAGTTACTATCTTATCGCTTCCAAATCTAATACAGATACACAAGTAGATAATACCAATATTTACATAACAGGTAACAATTTATTAGAAGAAAACAGAGAAGATAAACAACATATTTCTAACCTATTTGCAATTTCAAAATTACGATTGGATTACAACCCGAACACCAAAACCGATTATTCTTTTGCAAGTTTTATTAAACTGAGTAATTCCAATAAAAAAGGTTCGATTGTCTCGGAAAAAAATTTGGAAAACACTTTTATTAACACCAAAAATAAAATTGAATCGATTAATTTTAAGCAAAGTATGCGTTTAAATAAAGATGTTTCCACAAAACATACGCTAACATTTAATGCAGAATATTCTTATAAAAAACAACTGCCAAACACCAATTGGTTTACCAATACCGAAATATTACAAAATCTTATTCCACTACAACCGGCAACCGAATATGCTCTTTTTCACAACAAAAGCATAAATAGCAATTTCTTAAAAGCTCTGGCAAAAGATTATTGGATTGTACATCGTTTTCATCATATATACACCAGCATTGGCGTAAATGCCAATGCAACGGATTATATAACTGATGACGGACAAATATTAGATTCCGGCAACGAAAATAATTTTTCGGCTAACGGATTTGGTAACGATTTTACTTACTCGTTTTTAGATGCTTTTTTAGGTTTGGAGTATAAGTTTAAAATCCACAAAGCTACTTTTAAACCGGCAGTTTTTTATCATAATTACCAATGGAAAACAAAACAGTTTCAAGAAAAAGAACATTTTTCAAAAGGAATGTTTTTACCGCAATTTACCTTAAAAATCAATTTTAGAAATAGCGAAAAATTAAACTT
>JALSLI010000035.1 GCA_026988395.1 Flavobacteriaceae bacterium
TTGTTGCCTTCAATAATTTTTAGAATAGGTAATCGTAAAAATGCAATTAGTAGTGTTGCCGCAGCATTACTGCCTCCTGAATTTGTAAAAAAATCAACGGAAAGTCCTAATAAAAAACTTAAAAATAAAAAAGTGCCTTTTTCTTTTTGTAACGGATACGTAAAAATAAATAAAATATAAACAATAGGATTTAGATATCCAAAAAGTTTGATTTTATCAAACAAAAGAACTTGAGCCAAAACCAAAAGGATAAATTGAATTGTTATTTTTAGATTTGTATTCATATTTTATTTAACGGTCTTAGTTGTTCTCGATGTTTTTAATTTCGGTTTTATCTAAATTATTAATAACTTTAACGTATTTAACGGTACTCATATCATTAAAGAGTTTTACATCAATTTTATCAAATCGATTATTTTTTATTTTTATGTTACTAACCGTTCCTATTGGAATTCCTTCCGGGAAAATACTGGATTTTCCATCAGTAATTATAGTATCAGTAAGTTTAATATTTGCTTGAATAGGAATATCTTCCAGTTGTACATATTTATAATTCATACCGTTCCAGGTAATCGTGCCAAAGTGATGATTTTTTTTTAATCTGGCATTAATACGTGTGTTTTCATTTAAAATAGACATCACTTTTGCATATTTATTAGATGTATTAGTGATAATTCCGATAATACCTTTACTGTTAATCACGCCATTATCCGGATAAATACTGTCGTTTTCACCTTTGTTAATTGTAAGATAATTGGTTGCCTTTAGATATTGGTTATTAATTACTATTGCATCTATGTAATGGTATTTCTGATTATATCTTAAAGAATCAATTACAATTTTGGGCGTTAGTATTACCGGTTTTTGACTTCTGTTAAGCAAGTTATTTAGCTTAGTGTTTTCTTTTAAAAGTAAGTTATTTTCGGTTTTTAGGTTTTGGTAAGCCTCAATAACATTAAATTTATCGTAGATAAACCCTGTAATTCTATTGGAAGAATTAATGAATTTACTTTTGTGATAAGAATGATTTTGAATGGTTAAACTAATGGCAATTAATTCAAGCATCAAGAAAAGTAAAAAATATTTATACCTAATCAAAAAAGATATAATTCGATGCATTTAAGTGATATTTTATAATTAATTGACGATTATTTCATTAAAACACTTTTAAATTTATCGATATTTTTTAGTGCTATACCTGTTCCTCTAACTACAGCTTTTAAAGGATCTTCGGCTAGATAAACCGGTAAATCGGTTTTTCTGGAAAGACGTTTATCTAATCCTCTAAGCATGGAGCCTCCACCTGCAAGATAAATACCTGTCTTGTAGATATCGGCAGATAGTTCCGGCGGTGTTTCCGATAAGGTTTCCATCACAGCATCTTCAATACGTAAAATGGACTTGTCTAACGCTTTGGCAACTTCACGGTAAGAAATCTGAATTTGTTTTGGTTTTCCGCTTAATAAATCACGACCTTGTACATACATATCTTCCGGTGGATTATCTAAATCTTCGGTAGCGGCACCAACTTGTATTTTTATATTTTCTGCGGTGTGTTCACCTACATATAAATTGTGTTGTGTACGAAGGTAATATGAAATATCGTTTGTAAAAACGTCTCCGGCAACTTTAACCGATTTATCGCAGACAATTCCGCCAAGGGCAATAACGGCAATTTCAGTTGTACCTCCACCTATATCGATAATCATATTTCCTTTAGGTTCTTTAATGTCTAAACCAATACCAATTGCGGCAGCCATAGGCTCGTAAATAAGATAAATATCTTTTCCGTTCATATGGATTGCGGACTCCTTTACGGCACGTTTTTCTACTTCGGTAATACCGGAAGGGATACAAATTACCATTCGTAAAGAAGGAGCAAACCATTTATTTTTAATGGAAGGAATCTTTTTTACGAAATCGGTTATCATTTTTTCTGATGCTTCAAAATCAGCAATTACACCATCTTTTAACGGACGAATAATTTTGATGTTGGCATGTGTTTTTCCTTGCATTAGCCTTGCTTCTTGACCTGTTGCAATTATTGTATTTGTGTTTCTATCTAGTGCAACTATAGAAGGACTGTCGATTACCACTTTACCGTTATGGATGATTAAGGTATTTGCTGTTCCTAAGTCTATTGCAATTTCTTCCGTCATGAAATCGAAAAAACCCATAAAATCTATCTTTATTTTTTGTTTGTTGTTTCCTTTTTAAACCAGCGGTAAATATACAATTTTTTAAAATATTTATTTATAGTAATTCTAAACTATTTTTAATAAATTATTTTCTTTAAAACACAATTTAAGGTTTAGTGTTTAAAGTGTCGTGTTTTAGTAAATACCATTGGCATTTTATGCGTGTTGCAATAGTCAATAGATTGTTGATCTTTTATCGAGCCCCCGGGCTGGATAACAGCTTTAATTCCGGCTTTATCTGCTATTTCTACACAATCCGGAAACGGAAAAAAAGCATCACTCGCCATAACGGCATTTGTTAGGTTAAAATTAAAGTGTTTGGCTTTTGTAATTGCTTGATTTAGAGCGTCAACTCTGGATGTTTGTCCGGTGCCACTTGCTAAAAGTTGTTTGTTTTTAGCAAGAACAATGGTATTGGATTTGGTGTTTTTACATATTTTTGAAGCAAATAGTAAATCTTCAATTTCGTCGTTATTTGGTGTTGTTTCGGTAACAGTTTCTAAAATATTTTTGGTGTCTGTTTTTAAATCTTTATCCTGAACCAAATAACCGTTAAGACAACTTTTTACTGTTGTAGTTGGCAGGTTAGTTTCTTTTTGAATTAAAAGGATTCTATTCTTCTTTGATTTTAGAATTTTCAAGGATTCATCGGTGTATTTTGGAGCGATAACAACTTCGCAAAATAGTTTGTTTATTTCTTCGGCAGTTTCTTTGTCAATAGTTGTGTTTGCTATTAAAATACCGCCAAAAGAAGAAATAGGATCACCAGCCAGAGCATCTAAATATGCTTGTTTTATGGTCTCACGTTGTGCAACACCACAGGCGTTATTATGTTTTAAAATTGCAAAAGTTGGGTTGTCGTTTTTAAACTCTTGCATTAAATTTACTGCTGCATCTACATCTAATAAATTGTTATAAGAGAGTTCTTTTCCGTGAAGTTTATCAAATAATGCATCAAAATCACCAAAGAAAAAACCTTTTTGATGCGGATTTTCACCATAGCGGAGTTTTTTACCGTTTAATTCACTTATTTTTAAAGCATTTTCAAAATTATCTTGGTTAAAATAATTAAATATTGCCGTGTCGTAATGTGAAGAAATATTAAAAGCTTTGGTGGCGAATTTTTTACGCTCTAAAAGTCCGGTTTCACCATTTGAAACATTTAAAATTTCCAATAATTCATGATATTGATTAATGCTTGAAATACATAATACATCTTTAAAGTTTTTTGCAGCTGCTCGTATCAATGAAATTCCTCCTATGTCAATTTTTTCTATAATTTCTTGTTCCGTTCCACCATTTTTTACAGTTTGTTCAAACGGATATAAATCGACAATTACTAAATCGATTTCCGGAATTTTATATTGGCCTAATTCCTTTACATCATTTGGATTATCTCTTCTGGCTAAAATTCCGCCAAATATTTTTGGATGTAAGGTTTTGACTCTTCCTCCTAAAATAGCAGGATAATCCGTTAAATTTTCTACAGGTGTAACCGGTATGTTTTGTTTGTGGATAAAAGCTTCGGTGCCACCGGTGGAAAAGATTTGTACTTTTAAAGATTCTAATTTTTTTAAAATAGGTAGAAGACCTTCTTTGTGGTAAACGGAAATTAAGGCTGTTTTAATTTGCTTTGTTGTATTCATTTTGTGTGTTGTGTTATTTTTGCAAAAATACATTAGAAGATGAATAGGAAATTCATTTTTTGAAAAATAAAAAGTAAAGTTATTATCAAGTTTTTAACTTTTTTTTAATTTGGATCTGTTGATTAGTTAGTCGTTCCTTAT
>JALSLI010000036.1 GCA_026988395.1 Flavobacteriaceae bacterium
GGAATTTAACCGAGAAAATCACAAAAGCTACGCTAAACGATTTCAAGTAATGTTTTACGCATATTGCTATATACAAAATAAAAAAATTAATCTCGATAAAAAGGCTGTGGAAAGCGGAATTATCAGTTTTAAAAATCTAAAAAACGGCTTTTTAAAAGTAAATAATAAACCTATTTCAAAAGAGGATTTAATTACCTTTACAGAAGAATTGACTTGGCTTTTGGAAGAAATATACAACATAAATCAACCATTTATTGAAAACAAAAATGCCCCATTTTAATATGATTACAAAAAAAAGCAATTTTACCATCGATGGAAAACACAACAAACCGATTGTAACTGATTATTTTTACAAAAAAAACAAGCAAAAAAAACCGATTGCAATTTTTTGTCACGGATATAAAGGCTACAAAGATTGGGGAGCGTGGAATTTAATGGCAACACATTTTGCCGAAAATGAAGTGTTTTTTGTTAAATTCAATTTTTCACATAACGGAGGAACACCTCAACAACCAATTGATTTTCCGGATTTAGAGGCTTTTGCCGAAAATAATTTCACTAAAGAATTAGACGATTTGGATTCGGTTATAAACCATATCGTAAAAGATAAAAACATCACAACCGAAATAGACACAGAGAACATTACTTTAATCGGACATTCAAGAGGTGGCGGAATCGTGCTTATTAAAGCAAATAAAGATCCTCGTATAAATAAAGTAGTTACTTATGCAGGAATTTCCGATATTGAAGCCAGAATGCCAAAAGGAGAGGAATTGGAATACTGGAAAAAAACAGGAATTGCCTACATATTAAACACACGAACCAACCAAAAAATGCCTCATAAAATTCAATTTTATCAGGATTATATAGCAAACAAAGAATGCCTAAATATTAAAAGTGCTGTTACAAAATTAAACATACCACAATTAATCGTTCACGGAAAAAAAGATACTACCGTTTTATTAGAAGAAGCCGAAAATCTACACAAATGGAATCCTAAAAGCGAATTATTTATCATCGATACTATGAATCACGGTTTAGACAACAAACAGCCGTGGACGGAAAATAAAATGCCAAAAAATTTACAAAAAGTAAGCAACAAAACGATTGATTTTATAAAATCCTTATAAGTTTATTAAAGAAACATAGTGAAGAATCTCTCTTATTATCAGGTATATCCTCAATCCGTAATTTATTCATAAATAAAAGTTCCATACACACTCTTAATCGTAAGTTTTTTTGCATTGCTCGCCTCTACTCTTCCTACAATTCTTGCATCTATATTAAAGCTTTTGGAGATTACAATAATATCTTCGGCTATTTCTTTTGGAACGTATAATTCCATACGATGACCCATATTAAAAACTTGGTACATCTCTTTCCAGTCGGTTTTAGACTCTTCTTGAATCATTTTAAACAACGGAGGCGTTTCAAATAAATTATCTTTAATAATGTGTAAATTATCTATAAAATGTAAAATTTTTGTTTGAGCACTTCCACTACAATGCACCATTCCGTTTATTTGATAACGGTATTTATCTAAAACTTTTTTAATCACCGGAGCATAAGTTCGCGTTGGTGAAAGCACTAATTTTCCGGCATTTAATTCCGTTTCCGTAACATCGGTTAAATTTTTAGAACCTGCATAAACCAATTCTTCCGGCACTTTATGATCGTAACTTTCGGGATATTTTTTTGCCAAAATTTTAGCAAAAACATCATGTCTTGCCGATGTTAATCCGTTACTTCCCATACCTCCGTTATAAGTATCTTCGTAAGTTGCTTGTCCAAAAGAAGCCAAACCTACAATCACATTTCCTTCTTTAATATTAGCATTGTCAATAACATCTTTTCGGTTGATACGTGCCGTAACCGTAGAATCTACGATAATCGTTCTAACCAAGTCGCCTACATCTGCGGTCTCACCACCGGTAGAATAAATATGCACATCATAATCCTTTAACCAAGTCAACAATTCTTCTGTTCCATTAATAATTGCCGAAATCACTTCGCCGGGAATATTATTTTTGTTTCTTCCTATGGTAGAAGACAACAAAATATTATCTGTAATTCCTACGCATAATAAATCGTCTAAATTCATAACCAGAGCATCTTGCGCGATACCTTTCCAAACCGAAACATCACCCGTTTCTTTATAGTACATATATGCCAAAGCGGATTTTGTTCCGGCTCCATCGGCGTGCATTACCACACAATAATCTTCATCATTGGCAAGGTAATCCGGAACAATTTTACAAAATGCCTTCGGAAAAAGTCCTTTATCTATTTTAGCAATTGCTTGATGCACATCTTCTTTTGATGCTGAAACACCTCTTTGATGATATCGTTTACCGGAATTGGGAGTCATAAAATTAAAATTTACCGTAAAATTACACAGAAATAAAAAATGCTTCCATAATTTACGGAAGCACTTTTTATAAGGTTATTAACAATTTTTTTCCTTAATCCGAAAAGGTTTTAATTTAACGGACTTTTACGAACAATACTAAAATGTCCTTTTACCGTTCGTGGTAAATCTGTATTTGGGTCTTTATACTCTGCTTTAAACCAATAATCCGTTGCCGGAACCGGTTTACCTAGATACGTTCCGTCCCAACCCAAACCATTCGGATCTAATTGAGCCAAAACTTTTCCGAAACGGTCAAAAATATAAATTTTAGAACCCGGAATTAAATGCGAATTATCTATCTGCCAGTATTCGTAATAATTATCACCGTTTGGCGTAAAGAATCTCGGATAGTCTAAAACCGCTAAATCCGTTTGTTGTATTGCAACGCTACATCCTTGATTATCTTCTACTCGAATAGTATAAACATCAGGCAATAAATTTTCAAAAACCGGATTGTTAACTTGTGCTGTTTCGTTGCCATCTTGATCGATTAGGTAATATGTAAAATCTCCTGTTCCTCCTTCTACAACAACCGTAATGGAATTGTTTGGTCTGTTAAAATCGTTTACAAAAACATTAGCGATAACGGCTTGTTCGGCTAATCCTACCTGAACAATTTTAGTTTGTGTACATAAATTTTCAGGTTCTGTTGCAATAACTGCATAAACACCTACTGCCGGAGCATCAAAAGAATCTCCTATTGCAATTACGGTGCTTGGATCTTCGGCATTTACCCATTCGTAAGTATAATTTGCTTGCGGATTTTGCACTTCTATCAATGCTGTATCTTGATTAGGACATAAAAATACTTGTATCGGAAGCTCAAATTCCGGTAAACCGATAACCTTTACATCAAATGTTTTGGTGTCGGTACAAGCCGATGTATTTGGAGTTGTATAAGAAATCGTGTAAGTAACACCTCCTTCTGCCGTGGTTAAATCTAATTCTCCGGTTTGAGGATTAATATCTATACCTGCCGGATCCACGCTAAACGTACCTCCTAACAAAGTATTTGTTGCAAATGTTGGTAACGGATTATCCTCATCAATACAAACAAGACTATTTGGATAGATAAAATCGGCAAAAACCTCAGCATCTATCGTTAATGTAAATGTGGATTGCGACGGACAGACACTTGTAGGAGCTCCTGTTGTATCATAGGTAACCACATAAGTTGTTCCGACATTAACAGTTGCTAAATCTATCTCTCCTGTATTCGGATTAATAACTGCTCCGTCTGCTGTTCCGTCATCTTTTAAAATACTGAATGTTCCGCCATAAACAATATCCGGATTATTATACACAGGAAACGGATTAGTATCGGTAATACAAATATGATCTGCAGCATAAGCAAACTCCGACACATCAGGAGGATTTACCGTTATGGTAAACGTCTCTTGTGTTCCTTCACAATCACCAACTTTTGGTGTTACCGTAATTGTAGCAACTACCGGAGTAGTGCCTGTATTCACTCCTGTAAAAGCAGAAATATCACCTGTTCCGCTTGCTGCCAATCCGATACTTGGTGTGTCGTTTGTCCAATTGTAAACCGTACCGCTTACCGTACTGTTAAAT
>JALSLI010000037.1 GCA_026988395.1 Flavobacteriaceae bacterium
TCTTTTTTTGTAATAACTCGTAGTACTTCTAAAATTTTTTTGTAATTTGCTTCAAAGTTGTTCATATATTTAGTTGTTTGATATTCAAATAAATATACGATTTTTTAATCAAATGGACAACTTTTTTATTAATTTCTAAATGCACAACGGGTAAAAGCCTCTTAAAACTAGAGTTTTAAGAGGCTTTAAAATAATTATTTATTATGAAAAATTTAATTTACAGTTGTGTGTAATTATACACAACATTATTGTTTGCATCTACACTTGCCTCAATAGTTAAGACAAACTTACTCATATCCATACTAATATCATAAGTATGTATAGTTCCATCGTCTATTGTTAAGGTTACTGGAGTTCCTGCATTATCACCCAAATAATCTAATATATATACAGAGTTAAAACCTAATTTTGGTACAGCAGAGAAACTTTCTGTAGTTGTAGTTCCATTGCTAAAAGCTATAATATTGCCATTTATATCTTGATTTCCTTCTAACAAGTATAAATCGTAATCGTAGAACGAATCACTCCAAGTAATTGTAAAAGTAGTTGGAGGTAGTACTTTATAGAGAAAATAATTTGGTGCAATTTGTAATGTTGCGTTATCGGTGCTCTCTATGAATACTTTATAATCTCCTTCCGTTAAAAAAGTAACATCTGTTGTAGCATTGGTTTCATTTGCTGTAATAGTTGCAGGAGATATCGTATAATCAGTTCCTTCAATAGCATCATTTCCATTTTTTTGAACTTTAAAGACAACATTAGTATCTGTATCTACAGCTTTGTTAATACCAAATGCTATAGTTTGAGGATCATTTACTCCTGTTAGATTTGTCTTTTGTACAGTATCATCTGTTATTATAAAAACTGAATTTTTCTGTACTGTTGTTGTTTGTGATTGTAAATCTTTAAAATCTTCTTCATTATTGCAACTAACCATAGTGGTCAATAAAACAAAGAAAAATAATTTGTAAATGTTTTTTATTTTGTTCATAATATTAATTTTTTAAAGTGAAAGTTAAGCGTCCAAAGACATATCTACCATTAAATCCAAATTGAGAAGTTCTTCTAGAGAAAATAAATTGTCTTCCATAATTACTTCCTGCGGGTACTTCATCCGGATAAACATCTAATAAGTTATTTGCACCAAAACTAAATTTTAGTGAATTACTCGCTTTGTATGAAAGAGATAAGTCTGTTACAATCTTAGATCCATATGTAACTTCATTAGGTGTACCTAAAAAATCAGGATCACTAACTTCCCCAAAATAGACATTTCGCAACATAAAATTCCATTTTTTAATACTATAATTATTTGTTAGATTGACTTTTGTTCTAGGCATTGCACTTTCTATAAATCCAACTGCCCTATTATCTAAAATAGGTGTTCCTAAAATGTTTTTTATATCAACTACCTCTGTTTTAGATAAAGTACCTGATAAACTATTGTTAAGCAATCCTTCGCCAATATTTATTTTATGAGCAATAACAATATCTACTCCTTTTGATTTTGTACCAAAACCATTTGTGAAAAATCTTGCTTTACTTGCATTTGCGTCGTTAAAAGCGGCAATAACCAAAGGATCAGAATTTGGTGTATAATTTCTGGTTAGTCCTACTCTGTTTTTAACATTTACCATATAACCATCAATGGTAATTTTTAATTTAGCATCAGGAATATTAAAGGTAAATCCTGCACTTACATTAAAAGAGGTTTCCTCTTTTAATTTTGGTATGTTTAATGCTTTTGCTAAAGTACTACCATTTCTTGCAGTTAATACTTCATAAGGTACGCCGGCAATAAATTGTGTAGCTGTAGAGTTAAAATATATTTGATGTAGATCTGGAGCTCTAAATCCGGTACTAACAGCTCCTCTTATGGCTATATTATCGTTAAATTTAATACGTGTACTTAATTTTGAATTAAAAGTACTACCAAAGTCACTATAATCTTCATATCGCACAGCCGCACCAATCATTGTATTATCTGTAATATCTGCTTCAACATCTACATAACCTGCATAATTATTTCGACCTTGGTTCACCTCATTTGAAGGTCTAAATCCAGGAAATACTTGTGCTCCACCTGGAACGATTTTACCAAAATAGCTATAAACTAAATCGGAGGCAGGTGTTGTGCTAGTAACAATTTGACCATTAACATCATATCTTGCCCAAGAAGTTTCTTCCCCGGCTTTTAATTCATAATTTTCCATTCTATATTCTGCACCAAAAGCAACATTAAGACCTTTGAATATATTTTCATAAAATTTAGATAAATCTAAATTAGTAGTATTTTGAGTAAAGGCAAAACCACCAGCTTCAAATTGTCTTTGAGAACTTCTTCCAAGTGTAGCATTTACAGTATTTTTTATGGTAAAATCAAAACTATTTTTACCATACGTGTTGCTGAAATCAATATCCCAATCACCAATTTTACCTTTAATACCGGTGATTAATGATTTATCCTTAACTGTTGAGGCAATATGAGGCAAAAAACCATTAGGTAATAATGCTACATCTGCTCTTCCATCCGTGTAAGCCGGTCTTCTGTAGAAACCAGCTGCAAGTCCATTTCTTAAACTCATTCCTCCGGATGCATAAATTTTAGAATTTTCATCATTTAAAGGGATTTCCATATTCATGAAGAATTTTCCACTATCTAACTTGGATTGACCTACTTTCATTCTAAAATCATCTCTTGTTAATCCTCGTGCATTTAATTCATATTCAGATGCATCAGCAGCAGCAATATCAATAAAAGAATCTCCATTTGCAATCATATTTGTATATGTTGTATTCAAAGAAGGATCTAATGTTGCAACATACGCAGTTAGGGCACTAGGATTCATCGCAAAAGCAGCATCATATCCTAAATTTCTAGCAGCAACATCAAAGAAAGTATAAATTTGTTTACCCATAGAATCGCTTCTATTGGTAGGATTTCTTTTTTCAATAGCTCCTGTAAAGTTTATGAATCCTCCTTTATTTCCAATAGCAACACCATAATTAGCATCAATCTGGAATTTTTCTCCATCCATTCCTCCTTCATTATATTTATTAGAGTGTTTACTAATGTTTGCACCGGAATTTACATTTAATGTTAATTCATCTGTGCTTTTTTTCATTACAATGTTAATTACACCTGCAATAGCATCAGACCCATACTGTGCAGCAGCACCATCTCTTAGTACTTCTATTTTTTCAATAGCTGCTGTAGGAATAGCATTCATATCAGTTCCAACTGTTCCTGTACCAACAGTACCATTGATATTAACCAATGAAGATTTATGTCTTCTTTTACCATTTATTAGAACAAGAACTTGATCCGGACCTAATCCTCTTAAAGAAGCAGGATCTACATGGTCAGTTCCATCTGAAACTGTTTGGGTAGTGGAGGTAAAAGAAGGTGCAACGTAATTTAAAATTTCATTAACAGTAGTTTGTGGTCCATTATTGGCAATATCTTTTATGTCAATAACGTCAACAGGAACCGGTGAGTCTATCACTGTTCTACCTGCTCTTCTAGAACCAACTAGAACAACTTCATCTAATGTTAAACCTTCCGCCATAACAACATCTACAATTGCTGTTCCGTCCATCACTTTGGTTACGGTTTCATAACCAACGGAAGAAAATTCAACTACATCTCCTTTTTTTACTACAAGTGAGTATTTTCCGTCGAAATCGGTTGTGGTACCATTTTTTGTTCCTTTAACGACTACCGAGACGCCACTAATTGGGTCGCCGTTGGTGTCTTTTACCGTACCGGAAACTTTGTACTGTGCCATTACACTAAAAGATAGCATAACGAACATCATCAAAAATAATGTAATTTTTGTTTTCATAAATAATAAATTTGGTTAATAATTTGTTTAAGTTGTCCAAATATATATTTATTTTTAGAGAAAACTGTAACAATTGTTACATTTTTTTAAATAACAGTTAATTTTAAGTTATTTTATGGTTAAACTTTAAGAAGACAATCACTTTATTCTAATACTTCTGTAATAATGTTTCCTTTATTACCATTTGGCGGTTCTATTTTTAAAAGATAACTAAGAGTAGGAGCAATATCAACTACTTTTATATACCTGTTGGAACTTCCTTTTTTAATACCATAACCGTAAAAAATAACCGGAATATGCGTGTCGTATGCATAACCGGTGCTGTGTTCTGTTCCTTTTTTCATATAACTTACTGTTCCGGGGTTTGGAATGATAATTACATCTCCGGATAGTTTTTGGTTGTAGCCGTTTTGTGTATATTGTATTATACGTTCATTAAAGTTTGCTGTTTGTATGGTTTTTGCTGTAAAACATTTTGCGATTCCTTTATAATTTATGATATTATTTACAATGAAATTAGCCAATTTATTTGTATTAATTTTATTTTTTTGAATTGTTTCTTTGTTAAAGAAAATCTGAAAATTAGAAACGTTTTCAATTAAATTATCTATTTGATATTTTTTATACACTATTTTTTTTAGGTATTTGGTAAATTTTTTATTATCAAAAAATAAACTCGGAATTTTATGTTTCTGTAAATACGGTAAAGTAGGTAATGCACCGTGATCGGCAGTTAACATAATTGTATAATTGTTTTGCCCAACTTTTTTATCTAAAAAGGAAAGCAATTCGGCTAAATTTTTATCCAATCTTATATAAGTGTCTTCAACTTCTTTAGAATCTACTCCAAAGGTATGCCCAATATAATCGGTTGCAGAAAAACTAATACTTAAAAAATCGGTATATTTATTTTTACCCAGATTTTCACCTAAAATAGTTGCTTTTGCAAATTCTAATAATAAAGTATTAGCACTTGGTGTGACATTTATAAGGTTAAAATCGTGCTTTTTCTTAAAAATTTCTGCAATAGTATGTGTAAAGGTTACGTTATTTTCACCTTTGATGTTTTTTTCATAATCGTTGTGGTCTTCAATACTTTCTGTATAGTCTTTAATATTATAAAGCGTTTTCCAATCTTTAGACAAATAAATTTCAGGAAGATTTCTTTGGTTAAATTCATTAACCCATTTAGGAAGTGTATTTTGGTAATAAGAACTGGTAATAAAATGACCATTTCCTTTTCCGTTAAACCAATATGCGGCATTAGCTGTATGACCAACAGGTAGTATTGCAGCACGATCTTTCATACTGATGCCTATAACTTTTCCATGCATGGTTTGTGCCAAATGTAATTGATCGGAAACAGTGGTTACTTGTAGTCGATTCGGACTTTTCTCGCCACCGGTATTTCCTCCAACAGTAACATAATTTGCGTCATCGACACAATAAATGGATTTATGTAAAAATTTATCATACCAATTATTACCAATAATACCGTGAATACTTGGTGTAGTTCCGGTATAAATAGAGCTGTGTCCTACAGCTGTATGTGTTGGTGTATAATTAAGGTGTACATCGTTTAATACAAATCCGTTGTTTAATAAACGTTTAAATCCGTTATTACCAAATTTAGTGTAAAAACGTTGCAGGTAATCGTATCTCATTTGATCAACCACAATACCAACCATTAACTTGGGTTTGTTGGTTTTAAAATTTTGATTTTTATTGTAAAAAGAGTTTTGAGAGCTACATTGCCAGTTTAAACCGGCGATTAGTAAAATAATGAATAATTTTTTCATTTTGTTTTGTTGAAATTTATGGTAAAATTACGCTTTTTTTTGTGTTGAAAAATCTTTTTAACTAATTTTTGATTTTTCTATTTGAAGATTTTATATTTTAGCATTTTATTTTATGAACTATATAGAACACATCGGAAAATATTTTTTAATGCTTGGGCAAGTCTTTAAAAGACCGCAAAAAATGCGAATTTTTAAAGAAGCATTAATACGTGAATTAGATGATTTAGGAAATAAATCTCTAGGTATAGCTGCATTTATTGCTTTTTTTGTTGGCGGAGTGGTTGCAATTCAAACAGCACTAAACGTAGATAATCCGATGATCCCTAGGTATTTGATTGGTTTTGCAACAAAACGGTCGATAATTTTAGAGTTTGCTCCAACTTTTATTTCCGTAATTTTAGCCGGAAAAGTAGGCTCGTTTATTACTTCCAGTATTGGTACGATGCGTGTTACTGAGCAGATTGATGCATTAGAAGTTATGGGAATTAATTCGCTTAATTTATTGGTATTGCCAAAAATAATTGCCACAGTTTTTTTCTATCCGTTTATTATCACAATCTCTATGTTTTTAGGTATTTTAGGCGGTTATGTAGCAGGAGTTTTAACGGGTTTGTTTTCTACAACCGATTATATTGAAGGAGTTCAGTTAGATTTTAATCCGTATTTTATAAAATATGCTATTATAAAAACGATGGTTTTTGCTTTTGTAATTGCCACGATTCCTTCGTATCACGGCTATTATGTAAAAGGAGGAGCTTTAGAAGTTGGTAGAGCAAGTACCCAAGCAGTGGTATGGACTAGTGTGGTAATTATTGTATTAAATTATTTCTTAACACAAATGTTGTTAGGATAAACTGAATCTTAATTATTTCCTTTACAGGAGGAAAGTTAAAAATATGATTGAAGTAAAAAACATACATAAATCCTTTGGTGAAACACATGTTTTAAAAGGAATATCTGCAAAGTTTGAAAAAGGACAAACCAGTTTAATCATTGGTCAAAGTGGTTCCGGGAAAACGGTTTTTATAAAAACGTTGTTAGGATTATTTCAACCTGATGAAGGTTGTATTTGTTATGATGGTGTAGATTACGATAAGATGAGTGGTGATGAAAAACGAGAGTTGCGAAAACAAATTGGTATGGTTTTTCAAGGTTCGGCTTTGTTTGATTCTTCTACGGTTGAAGAAAATGTAATGTTTCCGTTAAAAATGTTTACCGAACAGACTCGTGAACAGATGTTAGAACGTGTTAATTTTGTTTTAAAACGAGTGGATTTGGTAAATGCCAATCATAAATATCCGGCGGAATTATCCGGTGGAATGCAAAAAAGAGTTGCCATTGCAAGAGCAATTGTAATGAATCCCAAATATTTGTTTTGTGATGAACCAAATTCAGGTCTAGATCCTAAAACAGCGATATTAATTGATAATTTAATTCAAGAAATTACAGACGAATATAATATCACAACGGTAATTAATACGCATGATATGAATTCCGTTATGGAAATTGGCGAAAAAATCATTTTCTTAAAAAACGGTGTAAAAGAATGGGAGGGAACCAACAAAGATATTTTTATTACAAACAACAAAGCTGTAACCGATTTTGTGTATTCCTCAAATTTATTTAAAAAAGTTCGGAAAATTTATCAAATGGAAGCCGAAGGAAGAACTTGTGATTAAGATTTCTCCCTGCACTCTGTGTAATAATACCTTTTGAACTTTGCGATTAATAATCTCGATTATCTAAAAGCTCCAAAATCCACTTTTACCGAAAAAACATTTGAATACAGTGTGCCACTAGCTCCACCAATATTAGACAAAGCATAATCAATTTGAATTCCGTTGTATTTAAAACCAACGCCAAAATTTGGTTGTACGGATAATGATTTACTGTTATCAAAATTAAGGTGTTGTTGAAAGTTGTTTACGCCTCCGCGAAGGTAAACCATATCATCATAAGCAAATTGAAATCCAATGGCAGGATCGATACTTACAAAATCAGATGCTATAATATCGTTTGTTTTTAAAAATCGCATATTAAGGTCAATTGCAGTGGTAAGTTTGTAATCGTGACCAAATTCAAACATTCTGGAAACACCAAATTGTATTTTTGGTTTGGTGAGTTCAATACTTTCGGGTTCTTCTTGATTTTGTCCCGGAACGGCATTTGCAATGCTTGCAAAAGCATCACTATCAATTGACCAAGCATTAAATGTGGTGGTAATATCACGTAACATTAAACCGAATTTATAGGTGTCGGTTTGGTATTGAAATCCGGCATCCAGTCCGAAACCCCAAGATTGTGCGAAATCACCAATTCTACGATGAATTATTTTAGCATTTACCCCAAAATCAAAATTTTTCATTAAAAATTGTTTTGCAAAACCGATATGTAGAGCCATATCACTAGCGTTAAATAAGCTTATTCGGTTATAATCAATATTTCCGTTGCTATCGATTAACTGTGTGGTATTTAAAATATCATCTACCGAAAAACGAATTAATGAAATACCAAGCGTGCTGGTATTAGTGATCGGTTTCGCATAAGCGATAAAATCGTATTTGGCAATTCCTTGAAAATATTCGGCATGCATTAAAGAAGCTTGTTGGTCTTTAATTTTAGTAAGACCTGCAGGATTCCAATAGATAGCATTTACATCATTACTTGTTGCAGTAACGGCTTTTCCCATACCAAAAGCAGCAGCATCTACACCGATATTTAGAAATTCATTGGAGTAATTTCGAAGCGATTGAGCTTGTGTAGCAAATGAAATAATAAAAATAAAAAGACTTAGTTTCTTCAAGGGTTATATTTTTGGTTAATAACTGATTTTTACGCCTTATATTGTTTTAAAAAGGAATTTTTCGATTTGTTTTTCCAGCCAAAAGTTATTTTCCATTTTGAAATTCTCACAAAAACCAACGTGACCACCATATTTTGGAGCTAGAATATAAAAATTTTTATTATTGGAAGCTGCATCAAAAGGATAACAAAATACATTTAAAAACGGATCATCTAGAGCTGAGATTAGTAAAGTAGGCTTTTTAATATGAGGTAAAAAAGCATTACAGCTGGATTTATTCCAATAATCAATGGCATCTTTAAAACCGTTTGCCGGAGCTGTAAATGCATTATCAAAATCTTCAAAATCTTTTGCATCCGAAATTTTTTTAGCATCTAATTGGTGGTTAGGATGTGTTTTTAATTTTTCTAAGGCGTTTGCTTTAAGTGTTTTAAGAAAACCTTTTTTATACAATAAATTTTCTTTTTTCGATATAGTTATGGCAGCACCTTGTAAATCACAAGGAACCGAAACACCAACTGCTTTTTTTATTTGAGGAGGAATTGTATTGGCAAATTCACCCATATATTTTAAAACGATGTTTCCGCCAAGGCTGTATCCAACCAAATAAATGTTTTTATAATTGTAATTTTTTAGAATATAATTAATTGTGTCTATTAAATCTTCGGTTTTACCGCTGTGATAGCTCGGCAGTTTTTTGTTCAACTCACCGGAGCAACCTCTTAAATTAAGAGCAACGATGTCTATTTTTTTTGCATTAAAATAATATGTTAATGTTTGGATATAAGAAGAATAACTGCTTCCTTCTAATCCGTGAACAGTAATAATAATACTATCTGAACCAACTTGCGAAAAATCTAAATCTAAAAAATCATTATCCTTTGTAGCAATTCTTTTTCGTTTAAAATGAATGTTAAAATTAGTTCTAAAGTAACGATATAACGTATTAAAATGTCTATTTTTAAAAATATATTTTGGTCTAAAATTACTTTTTTCAATTTTTGGCATATGCAAAACTACAAAAAAGATATATTTGATTTGTTTTTTTACGCTATTTTTGAAAACTAATCAATTTTATATGAAACTGCATAAAATATTAAAACGAAAAGGATATTTGATTGTTAAAATGAAACGTCTAAAGACAAATCATTTTATGGTAAAAGTAAAAATTAACGGAAAGAAAGGCAATTTTATTTTAGATACCGGAGCTTCCAGTTCTTGTGTCGATGTAACGGATGCTCTTAAATTTGGATTAACAACAAATTCTTCCAAAACATTGGCAACCGGTGCCGGAGCAACTAATATGGAAACAGAAGAATCAACTCAAAATTCAATTTCTTTAGGAAAATGGAAATATAAAAATTTTCATTTGGTATTGTTTGATTTATCGCATGTAAAATCCGCTTTATTACAACACGGAGAGCCGGATATCGATGGTATTATAGGAGCAGACATTTTGCAAAAAGGCAAAGCAATTATTGATTATAATAAAAATCGTTTGTTTTTAAAGAAATTAGTTTACAAATTTTAAAATCACTAAATTTGCAGTATGAAAACCGTAAATAAAATTAGACATTTCTTTGAATTGCACGGTTATAACGTGTTGTCAAGAGTTGCTGATAAATTAGGAATGCAAGCAACAAGCGTACGATTGTTTTTTATATATATTTCGTTTGTAACACTAGGCTTATCTTTTGGTGTTTACTTAACCTTGGCTTTTCTATTACGATTAAAAGATATGATTTACACCAAACGGAGTTCCGTTTTTGATTTATAATAATGAAGTTACAAAATAAAGTAATTACCGTTTTATCTTTTGCCTTATTGTTAGTTGCTATTGGTGTTTTTGGTTATATGCATTATTCCGATTATAGCTTTATTGATGCACTTTATATGGTAATTATTACAATGAGTACGGTTGGTTTTGGCGAGGTGCATCCGTTAACGCCAACCGAAAAATTATTTACCATATTTTTGATTATATTTAGTATTGGTATCTTTGGGTATTTTATTTCGCTATTAACAGAATTTATAGCAGACGGAAAATTTTTAAAAGAAATTAAAGCAAAAAAAATGCAGAAAAAATTAAATAACCTTAATAATCACACCATTGTTTGTGGTTATGGAAGAAACGGTAGGCAAACCGTAAAAAAATTAAAAGCAAATAATGTAGATGTTGTTGTTGTAGAAAATGATGAAAAATTAATAGAAGAACTCGATAAAAATAAAATTTTGTATGTAAAAGGAGATGCTACCAATGATGATTTTATCGAAAAAGCAGGTATATCGCGTGCTGCGAATCTTATTACAACTTTACCAAGTGATGCAGATAATTTATATGTGGTACTTTCCGCAAGACAGTTTAATCCTAAAATGACCATTATATCACGTGCATCAAAAGATACTTCTGAAAGAAAATTACGTGTTGCAGGTGCCGATAATATTATTATGCCAGACCGAATTGGTGGTGATCATATGGCGTCATTAGTGGTTTTACCGGATATTATCGAATTTGTAGATAAATTAACTTCCGACGGAAATTGCCAAACAAATTTAAAAGAAATAGAAGTAGATAAACTGCCGGAACGCTATCTAAATAAAACGATTTTAGATTTGGATTTAAGACGAAAAACAGGTTGTTCGGTTATTGGATTTAAAAATCCGGATAACGAATATCAAATAAATCCCGAAGCAGATACCAAATTGGTCTCCGGTTCTAAATTAATTGTTTTAGGCAGAAAAGAGCAAATGGAAAAATTACAAGAAGTTTTTTAAATGGCTAAAAAGATTTTAATTACCGGAAGCAACGGTTTACTTGGGCAACAATTGGTTGTGCATTTTAGTACTTCTCCGGATTTTAAAGTCGTGGGTTGTTCACGAGGTGAAAATAAAGTGCTTTCAGTTAATAATTTTAGGTATTATAATTTAGATATTACTAATAAAAAGGATTTAAATGAGGTTTTACAAACCGAAAAACCGGAAATTATTATCAACTGTGCAGCAATGACCAACGTAGATCAATGCGAAGAAGAGCAGAAAGAATGCGATAAAATTAATATAGATGCTGTAAACGAATTGGTAAATTATTGTAAAAAAAATAAGACCAAATTAATTCATTTATCCACAGATTTTATTTTTGAAGGCAAAAAAGGATATTACAAAGAAGACGAATTGCCAAATCCACTTAATTATTACGGTAAAAGTAAATTAAAATCAGAGCAATTGTTAATTCAATCATTAAGCGATTTTGCAATAATCCGAACAATTTTGGTTTATGGAACAACACAAAACACCAATCGCAGTAATGTCGTTGCTTGGATAAAAAATAGTTTAGAATCCGGTAAAGAAATACATGTAGTTTCCGATCAATTGCGTATGCCTACTTTGGTAACTGACTTGGTTAAAGCAATCGATTTAATTATACAAAAAGATGCAAAAGGGATTTTTCATATTTCCAGTAACGAATTGCTTTCCATTTATGAAATTGCTATGTTAGTGGCAGAAGAATTTAATTTAGATAAAACTAAAATTAGTACCATTACAACCAGAGAATTAAATCAAAAAGCCAAAAGGCCTTTAAAAACAGGTTTTCTTTTAGCTAAAGCAGAATCTGAACTTGGTTTTAAAAC
This sequence comes from Flavobacteriaceae bacterium, assembly GCA_026988395.1. Taxonomy (GTDB): domain Bacteria; phylum Bacteroidota; class Bacteroidia; order Flavobacteriales; family Flavobacteriaceae; genus S010-17. The sequence continues at coordinate 12,077 of JALSLI010000037.1, forward strand.
AAAATCGTTTAGAGAACAAATAAAAGAGTATAAAGCTAATTTGAAATAAAAACCTTAAATTTGCAATCCTAAAAAACAGAAATTATGTACAATAAAAATATAAAATTAGTAATTGCAGGAATCATAATTGCATGGGCAATTTTTGAATTTACTCAAGGAAATATCTGGTCAGGAATTTTCATTCTTTTGTTAAGCGGAATTTTCATTTTGTTATATTATAAAAATGAATTTTTATTAATGAGTTTTTTGCGTATGCGAAAACAAGATTTTGCCGGAGCCGAAAAATGGTTAAACAAAATTAAAGATCCTGAGAAAGCTTTGGTGAAAAAACAGCAAGGTTATTATAATTTTTTAAAAGGAATTATGACTTCGCAACGAAATCTAACACAAGCTGAAAAATATTTTAGAAAGGCCGTAAGTTTAGGGATGTCTATGGATCACGATTTAGCAATGGCTAAATTACAGTTAGCAGGTATTGCTATGGCAAAACGTAGAAAACGAGAAGCTACTATGCTGATGAATGAAGCCAAAAAATTAGACAAACATGGTATGTTAAAAGATCAAATAGCACAGTTAAAACAACAGATGAAACGAATGTAGTTTTGGTTGTTAGAAATCAAAAAAATCGGGGTTTGCAAAGCAAACCCCGATTTTTTTTTAAAGTAAGTTTTATTTTTTTAAAACCGATAAAAACATCTACAATTCCAATGCTTTTTCCGGATTATTATCCATTAAAATTTCTACAGGATTTTCAAGGGCTTCTTTAACAGCAACTAAAAATCCAACAGATTCTCTACCGTCAATTATTCTATGATCATATGATAGAGCAACGTACATAATTGGTTGAATAACTACTTGTCCGTCTACGGCCATTGGTCTTTGTACAATGTTGTGCATTCCTAAAATACCACTTTGCGGCGGATTAATAATTGGTGTCGATAACATCGAACCAAAAACACCACCGTTTGTTATAGTAAACGTTCCTCCTGTCATTTCATCAACAGTTATTTGCCCTTCTCTAGCTCTAATAGCCAAACGTTTTACTTCTTGTTCAATACCTCTAAAAGTTAGATTTTCGGCATTTCTAATTACCGGAACCATTAAGCCTTTTGGACCTGAAACAGCGATGGAAATATCAATAAAATCAAATATTACTTTATAATCGCCGTCAATCATACTATTTACATCAGGATACATTTGTAAAGCACGAACAACCGCTTTTGTAAAGAAACTCATAAATCCTAATGATACACCGTGTTTTTCTTTAAAGCGTTCTTTGTATTGCTTACGTAAGTCAAAAATAGGTTGCATGTTTACTTCGTTAAAAGTAGTAAGCATGGCAGTTTCATTTTTTACTTTCACTAAACGTTGTGCTACTTTTCGTCGTAACATCGACATTTTTTTACGAGAAGAAGTTCTAACACCGTGTTCCGGAGGAGTTCCCATAGCAGGAACAGCTTTAATTGCATCTTCTTTGGTGATTCTTCCGTCTTTACCGGTTCCTTTTATTGTTTTAGGATCAATACCTTTTTCTGCTAAAACTTTTTTAGCGGCAGGTGAGGCTGTTCCACTTGCATAAGTTTTTGGTGCTTCTTGTTTTACAGGAGCAGCTTTTGGTGTTTCTTTTACCTCTTTAGCAACTTCAGGTGTTGTTTTACTACCTTCCGGTTTTTTAGCATCTGTGTCAATAATGCAAACTACATCACCTACGGCAACGGTATCGCCTTCTTCGGCTTTTAAAGTAATAATACCACTTTCTTCTGCAGGTAATTCTAATGTTGCTTTATCAGAATCTACTTCTGCAATTGGTTGGTCTTTTTCAACGTAATCGCCATCTTCAACTAGCCATTGTGCAATTTCAACTTCGGTTATGGATTCTCCCGGAGAAGGGACTTTCATTTCTAATGCCATAATAGTTTATTTTATTTACTTGTATTTTTTTCGTTATTATTATCAAACACGCAATTAATTACGCGTTGGTGTCTTTTTTTAAATCGTGTGCTTGAACCTGCTGCAGGAACAGCATAAAAAGGTCTGGAACAAAGGTTTAATTTTACTAAATCCAGATATTCAAAGCGTTCCTTCATATAAGCCCAAGCTCCCATATTTCTTGGCTCTTCTTGTGCCCAAACGTATTTTTCTGCATTTTTATATTTGTTGATTACTTGCTGAATTGCTTCTTTATTTAAAGGAAATAGTTGTTCCATTCTAACCAAGGCAACATCATTGCGATTTAATTTTTCTCTTTCCGCCAGCAAATCATAATAAAATTTACCGGAAACAAAAACCAATTTTTTAACGTTTTCAGGCTTGATGGTATCATCAATTACTTCTTGGAATTGCCCTTCGGCAAGTTCTTCAATGGTAGAGACCGCTTTTGGGTGACGAAGTAAACTTTTAGGAGTAAAAACAACTAATGGTTTACGAAATTTACGATGCATTTGTCGTCGTAATATATGAAAGAAATTTGCCGGAGTTGTACAATTGGCAACAGTCATATTATCCACGGCACTTAATTGTAAAAAACGTTCAATTCTTGCAGACGAATGTTCGGATCCTTGACCTTCGTAACCGTGGGGTAATAGTACAACGATTCCGTTTTGTAATTTCCATTTGTCTTCGGCAGCCGATAAATATTGGTCAAATATAATTTGTGCACCATTGGCAAAATCTCCAAATTGTGCTTCCCAAACGGTTAAAGTATTTGGTTCTGCAGTAGCATATCCGTAATCGAAACCTAGAACTCCATATTCAGACAACAAGGAGTTGTAGATATGCATTTTCCCTTTATTTTTTGGGTTGGTATCTAGTAGATTAATTCGTTCTTCTGAAATTTCATCACGTAAGATTGCATGTCTGTGTGAGAAAGTTCCTCTTTCAACATCTTCTCCTGAAATTCGCACGTTAAAACCTTCTTCAAGCAAACTACCATAAGCTAAGGATTCTGCCATTCCCCAGTCTAAAGTATTGGTTTCAAAAACCATTTTTTCTCTACCTTTTAGGATTCTTTCGGCTTTACGGATAAATTTTACGCCATCAGGAACAGTAGAAATTACTTTTGCAATATTTTGGAGGTCTTCTTTTTTGTATTTCGTATCTGTTGGTTGCAACATTTCTTTTAAACCGGCACGAATAAACGCAGACCAAGTTTTATTCATAAAAGGTTTAATTTTAGAAGTTTCATCTTGCTTGGATTTAGCAAATTCTTCTTCTAACATTGCTTTAAAGTCAGCTGTTAATTGTTTTGCATAATCTGTACTAATGATATTTTCATTTACTAGCTTTTCAATATAAATTTGAAAAGGATTAGCGTGTTTTGCAATTGCTTTATATAATGTAGGTTGTGTAAATCTTGGTTCATCACCTTCGTTATGGCCGTATTTACGATAACCTAATAAATCAATAAAAATATCACGTTTAAATTTCATACGATAATCCAAAGCCATTTCAACGGCATGTACAACAGCTTCTACGTCATCGGCATTTACGTGTAAAACCGGTGATAGGATTACTTTTGCTACATCAGTACAATAGGTGCTTGAACGTGCATCTAAATAGTTTGTGGTAAAACCGATTTGATTATTTACCACAATATGCATAGTTCCGCCGGTTTTATAGCCGTTTAATTGGCTCATTTGTACTACTTCGTAAACAATTCCTTGTCCTGCAATTGCTGCATCTCCGTGAACTAAAATAGGTAATAATTTGGAGTTGTCATCTTGGTAAACAGTATCAATTTTAGCTCGTGCAATTCCTTCCGCAACAGCGTCAACAGTTTCTAGGTGCGACGGATTTGGTACCAAATTCATAATAATATTTGTACCGTTTTGATAGGTTTTATCTAAGGTTGTACCAAGGTGGTATTTTACATCACCATCAATATTTTGGTCTTCAAAATCTTTACCTTCAAATTCGCTGAAAAGCTCTCTTACCGGTTTTCTAAAAATATTGGTTAGTGTACTTAATCGGCCACGGTGTGCCATTCCGATAACGGTTTCTTTAACACCGTAATTGTTAGCTGCATTAAAAAGAGCAACACTTAAAGCCGGAATTAAAGTTTCGCCACCTTCAATAGAAAATCGTTTTTGACCTACATATTTGGTTTGTAAAAACTGTTCAAAAGTAACGGCTTGGTTTAGTTTGGATAAGATATACTTCTTTTTTTCTTCGGTATATTTAGGATGGTTGTCATTTTCGTTTAAGCGATTTTGCCACCATTTTATTTCTTCGGGATTTCTAATGTACATGTACTCGATACCGATAGAATCACAATAAATTGCTTTAAGATGCTCAATAATTACTTCTAATTTTTGAGGACCGATTCCTAAAATATCTCCTGCTTCAAACACTTTTTTTAAATCCGCTTTTGATAATCCGAAATTTTCAATATCTAAAGTCGGTTCATACTTTCGTCTTTCGCGAACCGGATTTGTCTTGGTAAACAAATGACCACGTGTACGGTATCCGTTAATTAAATCGATTACCTTAAATTCTTTGTGAATTTCTTCTTTGATATCTTCCGGAACAACCGTTTGTAAGGTTTGTTGGTTGTTGTTCTCTTCTTCGTCTGTTAACGAATAATTTGCATTTGCAAAATCGTAACCTTGAAAAAAACTACGCCAACTCGGTTCTACCGAATCCGGAAATTTTAAGTATTTTTGATACAAGTCTTCTATAAACTCGCTATGTACTGCATTTAAAAATGAAAATCTATCCATAATTTATATCTACAACTCTTGTTGTTATTTGTATTGCAAACTTACAATATTTGTAATTAATGTTACTTAATTTTTTTTGTGTTTTTTACCTCTTTTAAAAATTCTTTTCTTCCAATGGTTTTTGTAATAATATCTTTTTCGATATTCCAACCTCTAGCAGGTGAATATTCTCTTCCGTAATAGATGATTTGTAAGTGTAATTTGTTCCATATCTCTTTTGGAAACAGTCTTTTAGCGTCTTTTTCGGTTTGAGCTACGCTTTTTCCGTTGCTTAAATTCCATCGATACATTAATCTGTGTATGTGCGTATCTACCGGAAATGCCGGTACGCCAAAAGCTTGACTCATTACGACACTTGCGGTTTTATGTCCAACTGCCGGAAATGCTTCTAAATCTTTAAAATTATCAGGCACTTTTCCGTTATGTTTTTCGATAATCATTTTTGATAGTCCGTAAATTCCTTTACTTTTCATAGGTGAGAGTCCAACAGGTTTGATGATTTCTCTAATTTGATCAACGCTTAATTTTACCATATCATACGGATTATCGGCTATAGCAAATAATTTTGGTGTGATGGTGTTAACTCTTGCATCAGTACTTTGTGCCGAAAGTAAAACGGCAATTAATAAGGTATAAGGATCTTTATGTTTTAAAGGTATTGGTGGATTTGGATACAATTTTTCCAAAGTATCGATAACAAATTGAACACGTTCTTTTTTAGTCATTTTTTAGTATTTTCAGAACAAAAGTACTATTTTAGCGTTAATAAAAATAAATATTTATGACACATTTAAAAGTTGGTGATAAAGCACCGGAGTTTACAGCGATAAATCAAGACGAAAAAGAAGTTAAATTAAGTGATTTTAAGGGTAAAAAATTGGTTTTGTTTTTTTATCCGAAAGCCAGTACGCCGGGATGTACCACAGAAGCAAAAAATCTAAGAGATAATTACGATTTGTTAAAAGAAAAAGGATTTGAGGTTTTGGGTGTTAGTGCTGATTCGCCTAAGCGACAAAAGAATTTTAAAGTAAAAAATGATTTGCCATTTGATTTAATTGCCGATGAAGATAAAAAAGTGATTAATGCATATGGTGTTTGGGGTCCAAAGAAATTTATGGGAAGAGAATACGAAGGAATTCATAGAACTACTTTTGTAATTGATGAAACCGGCACAATTGAAAAAATCATTGATAAAGTAAAAACAAAAGAACATGCAAAACAAATTTTAGAAGATTAGTTTATGAAGCATGTATTAGCCTTAATTGTTGTTTTCTTTGTTTCTTGCAAAGCTCAAAACCTTAAAAAAAACCAAGAAAAACCGATTGTAAAATATAAAAATATAAAAATTTTTGAACAATCTATCGGTCACGGATTAGGACCGGTAGAACCGAGTATTTTTATTAATCCGTTAAATATTAAAAATATTGTTGCAGGTTCGGTAATTGATTTTGTACATACTTCTTTTGATGGCGGAAGAACTTGGCAAACACAAAGGTTAAAATCCGATTTAGGTATTTGGGGCGATCCTTGCGTGGTAGCAGATTTTAAAGGAAATTTTTATTATTTCCATTTATCCGATCCCGAAGGAATTAATTGGCAAAGTAAAAAAGTGTTAGACCAAATGGTAGTTCAGAAATCTACTGATGGTGGTAAAACATGGAGTAAAGGTGTTGGTATCGGAAAAAATTCGCCCAAACAGCAAGATAAAGAATGGGCAGTTGTAAATCCGTTTAATAATGAAATTTATCTTACTTGGACGGAGTTTGATAAATACGGAAGCAATTCCGGTAACGATTATTCCAGAATTCTTTTTTCCAAATCAAAAGATACAGGTGAAACTTGGTCTAAGCCGGTAATTTTAAGTGAGAAAGAAGGAAATGCAAAAGATGATAACGGTACGGTGGAAGGTGCGGTTCCGGCAGTTGGTGCAAATGGCGAAATTTATTGTGCTTGGAGTGTGGATGATAAAATTTATTTTGATAAAAGTACCGATAGTGGAAATACTTGGTTGCAAAAGGATATTATTGCTTGTAATCAGAAAGGTTGGGGTTTTGATATCGCCGGTTTGGGTAGAGCAAATGGTTTGCCGGTAACTGCTGTGGATTTAAGCGACAGCAAATATAGCGGAACTATTTATATTAATTTTGCCGATAAACGCAATGGCAAAAAAAATAGTGATGTTTTTTTGATAAAGTCTTCCGATAACGGAAAAACTTGGTCTAAACCCATACGTGTAAATCAAGATAACACAAAAACCGAACAGTTTTTTCCTTGGATGAGTGTGGATGCTAAAACCGGATTTATCTATATCGTTTATTATGACCGAAGTAAATACCAAGATGCTAAAACCGATATGGTTTTGGCGGTTTCAAAAGATGGTGGAAAAACGTTTACAAATACAACAATTTCCAGTTCGCCTTTTACGCCAAATTCGGGTGTGTTTTTTGGTGATTACAATAATATTTCGGCTTATAACGGTGTCATTAGACCAATTTGGACACGTTATGATGATTATAAATTAAGCGTTTGGACTTGCTTGATTGATGATTAGTGATTTATGATTGCAGATTTGGGGTTGCTTCAAACTCCCTCAAGTTTGAGCTTTTGAAAATTATAAAGTTATTAATATAATTACTTGTTTTTCAGTATTTTGTTTAATAAAAATAGAGGTTGATCTGAATTTTACGGGTTAAACATCCCATTTCATGCGAAACCATTTTATTTGTAATTTATCACCTGATTGGTATTTTACAATCTTTGCTCGTGGTCTTACTAAAATAAAGGCAAAAATTAGTAGTATTCCGGTATAATTTCCGGGATTGTTTTTTAAAAAATAAATGTAAATAGGATAGAGTAGCAGTAAGGAAATTGCCACAATAATTAAATTTACTAATATAAGTTTTGTGATAGCATTCATTAGAAATAATTTTTAAGATATGCTTTTACATTACCATCAATACGCTGTAAAATATTGGTAGTATCTGTTTTTTCAAATTTTCTACCGGTAATTTGTTCATACAGTTCGATATATCGATTTGAAATTTCTTGTATTTTTTCTTTTGTTATTTCCGGAATTACTTGTCCTTCTTTTCCTTGAAATCCTTCCGAAATTAACCATTGACGTACAAATTCTTTAGACAATTGTTTTTGAGGAATTCCTTTTTCTTGACGTTCGGCATAACCGTTGGCATAAAAATAACGAGAAGAATCCGGTGTGTGAATTTCATCAATAAGCAGAATATTACCATCTTTATCTTTTCCAAACTCATATTTGGTATCTACTAAAATTAAACCTCTTTTTTTTGCGATTTCGGTGCCACGTTTAAATAAATCACGGGTGTATCTTTCTAATTGCAGATAATCTTTTTCAGATACAATGCCTTTGCTCAAAATTTCATTACGTGAGATATCTTGGTCGTGACTTCCGTTATCTGCTTTGGTAGTTGGCGTAATTATCGGAATTTGAAATTTATCATTTTCACGCATACCATCAGGCATTTTTACGCCACAAATTTCTCTTTTTCCGGCTTGGTATTCTCTGTTTGCATGTCCGGAAAGATAACCTCTGATAACCATTTCTACTTTAAAAGGAGTACAATATTTACCAACAGAAACATTTGCGTCAGGACTAGCCATTAACCAATTAGGAACAATATTTTTGGTATCTTTAAGCATCTGATAAGCAATTTGGTTTAAAATTTGACCTTTAAACGGAATTTGCTTTGGTAAAACCACATCGAATGCAGAGAGGCGATCAGTGGCAACCATAACGAGAAGTTCATCATTAATATTATAAACTTCGCGTACCTTACCGCGATAAACCTCTTTTTGATTTGGGAAATTAAAATTGGTTTGATTTATAGTGTCCATTTTTGTTGTGTTATATTTTTAATTTATACTAGAAAAATCATTCCGTTTCAATGCTTTTATAAGCTTTAATTATCTTTTTCACCAAACGATGTCTTACTACATCTTTGTCGTCTAAATATACGTGACCAATTCCTTCTACATCTTTTAGCGTAAGTAGAGCTTCCTTTAAACCGGAAACTTGTTTTCTTGGCAAATCTATTTGTCCGGGATCGCCTGTAATGATAAATTTTGCGTTTTTTCCCATTCTGGTTAAAAACATTTTCATTTGGTTGTGTGTGGTGTTTTGAGCTTCATCCAAAATAACAAAAGCGTTGTCTAAGGTTCTACCTCGCATAAAAGCAAGTGGAGCAATTTGTAAAACACCTCTTTCTAAATAATTATCTAATCGCTCATGCGGAATCATATCACGTAAAGCATCATATAAAGGTTGCATATACGGATCTAATTTCTCTTTAAAATCCCCCGGAAGAAATCCTAAATTTTCTCCGGCTTCAACAGCAGGTCTAGTTAAAATAATACGTTTTACTTCTTTTTCTTTTAATGCTCTAACTGCAAGAGCAACAGCGGTATAGGTTTTTCCTGTTCCGGCAGGACCAACGGCAAAAAGCATGTCGTTTTTTTTCATTAAATCCACCATTTTTTGTTGATTCGGACTTTGAGCACGGATGATTCTTCCGCTTACACCGTGAACCAATATATTTTTGTCTTGTTTTTTTTGCGAATGTGTGCCGTTTTCAGAGATAATTTGTTCAATACTATGCTCATCTAATTTGTTATAGCGTTCAAAATAAACGATTAACATTTTAAGGCGTTTCTCAAACTCAGCTAATTGATTGTCATCACCAAAAATTTTAATTTTATTACCACGAGCTACAATCTTTAATTTTGGGAAGTGTTTTTTTAACTGTGTAATCGTATTGTTTCGTGTGCCAAAGAATGCATTTGGGTCAACTTCGGTTATTTCAATAATTTTTTCGTTCAATAGTTGCGATATTAAGATTAAAACTTCTAATTTTGTAACTCCAAAAATAATGCTATTTAATGTGTTTTTAATGGAAAAATGTTGTTTTTTTATAAAATTATTAACCCCTTACTAACAAATGACGCCAATATTAACACTTACTACCGATTTTGGATTAAAAGATTACTTTGTTGGTGCATTAAAAGGACATATTTATTCGGAATTACCGGAAGCTAAAATAGTAGATATTTCGCATCAAATCACACCATTTAGTATTCACGAAACTGCTTATGTTATCAGAAATGCATACAAACATTTTCCTAAAGGAAGCATTCATATAATTGCGGTCGATGCCGAAGAAAGTATCGAAAATAAACACATTGTTTTGTTGTTAGACGGACATTATTTTATCTGTGCCGATAATGGTGTAATGTCTTTAATAATGGTAAATTTTAAGCCGGAAAAAATTATTAGAATAAAATTAAATCATACCGATAATTCCTATTTTTTAGCAAATTTAGTACAAGTAGCCTGCCATTTGGCTCGTGGTGGAAATATCTCATTAGTTGGTGAAGAAATTAAAGAAATAAAAATAAATCAAGAGGTACGTCCGACTGTAAATTTAGAGAAAAATCAAATTGTAGGACACGTTATTTACATTGATAATTACGGAAATGTGATTACCAATATCGATAAACACATTTTTAACGAAATAGGTAAAGGAAGAAAATTTGAAGTAAGAGCAAGAAGTTTTATGTTTGATAAAATTTTTGAAAAATATAACGACATTGAAAATTTTTCCATACCAAAAGAAAAAAGAAATTATTTTGGTAAACGCTTAGCTCTTTTTAATAAAGATGACTTTTTAGAGATTGCTCTTTACCGCAGTAACAAAGAAACCGTTGGAGGAGCTTCAAATATGTTAGGCTTAAAATATCGCGATTCGGTAACCGTAAAATTTATTTAAACAAAATTAAGATGGAAGACAAATTCTTTGTACGTATTGTTAAAATGGAATTTCAAGAAGATAAAATTCCGGAATTTTTAGCAAATTTTAAGCAAGTAAAAGATAAAATACGCGGATTTAAAGGTTGTAAAAAATTAGAATTGTATCGTGATAAAAAAAATACTAATATGTTTTTTACTTACAGCTACTGGAATACCGAACAAGATTTAGAAAATTATCGAAATTCCGATTTGTTTAAAAATGTTTGGGCAAAGACAAAACCTCTTTTTAACGCCAAACCTTTGGCTTGGAGTGTGGATAAATTGCATGTACTTTAAATATTAACTCGCAAAATTCACTACAATCTCTATTTTGATTTATTACTGTCCGATAAAAAATTCCTCAATAATTGAGGAATTTTTCGTATAGTTGAATAATGATCTAACCTAAAATTCAACATATGAGCAAAGATAGTATTTTTTTCGGACA
>JALSLI010000038.1 GCA_026988395.1 Flavobacteriaceae bacterium
GCTTTAGGCGAATTTAAGTTAATCGAAGCATTAACCAAAAATTTCACCATCCAAAATAAATCTACGATAAAAGGTGTTGGTGATGACGCTGCAGTTCTTAAAATAAAAAGTGAAACATTGGTTTCTTCCGATTTTTTAATCGAAGGAATCCATTTTGATTTAAGCTATATGCCTTTAAAACATTTAGGTTACAAAGCTGTTATCGTAAATTTATCTGATATTTATGCCATGAACGGAATAGCAAGTCAGATAACCGTTTCCATCGCTGCTTCCAACCGTTTTACCTTAGAAGCATTAGAAGAATTATATGCCGGAATTCAATTGGCTTGTAAGAATTATAAAGTAGATTTAGTTGGTGGAGACACAACATCCTCCGTTAAGGGATTAATCATTAGTGTTACAGCAATCGGCGAAGCTAAAAAGGAAGATATTGCTTACCGAAGCGGTGCCAAGCCAAATGATTTATTGGTCGTTTCCGGAGATTTAGGTGCTGCATACCTCGGTCTGCAAGTTTTAGAACGCGAAAAACAAGTATTTCAGGTTAACCCAAATCAGCAACCTGATTTATCAAATTACACCTATCTTATTGAAAGACAACTAAAACCTGAGGCAAGAAAGGATATAGTGGAATTACTTAAAAAATTAGAGGTAAAACCAACTTCAATGATCGATATTTCGGATGGTTTGTCTTCCGAAATTTTACATATTTGCACACAATCTAATGTTGGTTGCGATTTATATGAAAATAAAATTCCGCTTGACCAACAAGTGATTTCCACTTGTGAAGAATTCAATTTAAACAGCACAACAGTCGCTTTAAGTGGTGGAGAAGATTACGAATTACTCTTTACCATCTCACAAAAAGACTATGATAAAATTAAGGGAAATCCGCATCTAACAGTAATCGGTCATATGACAACCAAAGGCGAGAAACCGTATTTGGTAACGCGTGCCAACCAGAAAATTGAACTTATCGCTCAAGGATGGAATGCTTTAAAACCTTAAATCCGCAAAAGTATTTCTACTGCAAAGCCAAATTGCACGTCATTATTGGCAATGCTCGTTTTTCGATACTCACCATAACAATGCTATGTTTGCGTGTCTCAAAACTGTGCTACACCAATACTAACATACATTTTGACTTTTCGCTACGAAAACCTTTGCGGAATTAAGGTAAAAGAAAATTAAAAATCGTTGAATTAACCTTGTAATTTTTTATCTTTGCAAAACAAAATAAATAAAATGCCTTACAAACGAATTTTATTAAAATTAAGTGGTGAAGCTCTAATGGGAGATCGCCAATACGGAATAGATCCGAAACGCTTGGCGGAATACGCACAAGAAATCAAAGAAGTAGTAGATAAAGGAGTAGAAGTTGCCATTGTTATTGGTGGTGGAAACATTTTTAGAGGTGTTGCCGGAGCAAGTAACGGAATGGATCGTGTACAAGGTGACCATATGGGAATGCTGGCAACCGTAATTAACGGTTTGGCATTACAAAGTGCTTTAGAAGATGCCGATATTCCTACCAGACTGCAATCTGCTATTCAAATTAACGAAGTTGCAGAACCTTTTATTCGCCGTAAAGCAATGCGTCATTTAGAAAAAGGTCGTGTTGTTATTTTTAGCGGAGGAACCGGAAATCCGTATTTTACAACAGATTCCGCAGCAGTTTTAAGAGCCATAGAAATTAATGCAGATGTGATTTTAAAAGGAACTCGTGTTGATGGAATTTACACATCCGATCCTGAAAAAAACAAAGATGCTGTTAAATTTAACAGCATTACTTTTGAAGATGTGTTAAAAAAAGGTTTAAAAGTAATGGATACCACCGCTTTTACACTAAGTCAAGAAAACAATTTACCAATTATTGTTTTTGATATGAATACCAAAGGAAATTTATTAAAATTAATTGAAGGAGAGAAAATCGGAACCAAAGTAAACATCTAAAGTTTGGCAAAGTTTTTGATTTTTAAACAACAATTAGCATAAAAATAATTAAAATGAACGAAGAAATTGAATTTATTGTAGACGAAGCAAAAGAAGGTATGCAAAAGGCGATTGCTCACTTAAAAAAGGAACTGGCAAACATACGTGCAGGAAAAGCATCTCCACAAATGCTTAGAGGTGTTATGGTAGATTATTACGGTTCGCAAACACCTTTGTCACAAGTTGCCAACATTAACACACCTGATGCACAAACATTAAGCGTACAGCCATGGGAAAAAAGCATGATTCAAGAAATTGAAAAAGGAATTATGTATGCTAATTTAGGCTTTAATCCTATGAATAATGGTGAGAGCGTAATTATAAACGTGCCACCTCTTACCGAAGAACGTCGTAAAGATTTGGTAAAAGTCGCTAAAGCGGAAGCAGAACACGGTAAAATAAGTATTCGTAATATTAGAAAAGAAGCGAATCACGACATAAAAAAAACAGATGCATCAGAAGATGAAAAAAAATTAGGTGAGGATGAAATTCAAAAATTAACAGATTCTCATGTAAAGATGGTTGACGAAATGCTTAAAACAAAAGAAGCGGAAATCATGAAAGTTTAATATTTTAGATTTGAAAAAAATTATCCCTTTTATTCTTTTTTTCTTTCTATTGCATAATTTATACAGTCAAAAAGACCCTAATATTTATGATTTTTTTGGCGGCAAATTAAGCGATAAAAAACCTGTTTTTTATCGCTTGGTATTTCAAATAAACAATAACAAAATATCCGGATATTCATACACTGATGAACATGGACCAAAGGAAACTAAATCCATTATTCAGGGTAGTTACAATGCTAAAAATCACATTCTCATTTTTAGAGAATCACAAAAATTAACAACCAGAAGAAATGGTTTTTATAGCGAAAAATGTTATTTAAACGGTATTCTAAAATTAGAATTAAACCAAACTATATCAAAAATTGAAGGTACTTTTACAGAGAAAACCAATACCGGAAAAATGTGTAATAAAGGAGAAATACGACTAATTTCACCTGATAAATATAATTATCCGAAAAACACTAATCTTGCTGTAACAAAACAAAAAAAGAAAGAAAATGTAATTTTACCAACTTTTAATCCGGATAAAAAAACAACCCTAAAAACAGATGATGAATTGACTATATTTTGGAATTCAAATAATTTAAAATTAGTGCTTTGGGATGATGAAAAAGAAGATCAAGATCGTATTTCAATCACGTTAAATGATGAAGAAATTTTAAAAAATTACACTTTAAAAAATAAAGAGAAAAAAATTACAATTCCGCTTAAACAAAAAATAAATACCTTAAAAATTACGGCAAACAACACTGGTTTAATTGGCGGAAATACAGCAAGAATCGATTTTATAGACAACAAAATAATACATAAAATAATATCTCAATTAGAAGTAAAAAAATCCGTTATTATTAACCTTATAAAAACCAATTAAAAATGAAAAAGAAATTCTTTATTTTAACTATATTAAGCATCTTTCAATTTACACTTTTTGCACAAGATTATCCGTTTTTAAACAAAGATTTACATCTTATGAAAGATGCCGAATTAAACCAATACAAAGTGCAAATTTCAAGTGATACGCCAATATTTGATGAAAAAGGAAATCCGATAAAACCCGGACAAATAAATGATTTGTTACAAAGTGGTAATTTCGTACCGTTGGTTTACGGCGATAAAAATCACGATGCACAAACCGTGGTTTTTAGAGAAGCAACCGACAAAGAAAAAGAAGAATTTAGAAAATGGCAAGCACAACAAGATCCAAACGCAGGATTTAAACCCGGAATACAGGCACCTGATTTTGAAACCAAAGACATAAACGGAAACACCATAAAATTAAGTGATTTAAAAGGAAAAATTGTTGTTTTAAATTTTTGGTTTACCACCTGTAACCCTTGTATTGCAGAGATTCCGGA
>JALSLI010000039.1 GCA_026988395.1 Flavobacteriaceae bacterium
GAAATATTAGATGCAAAAGAATTGTTTTTATATCAAGGAGGCAGAGGAAAACCATTATTTTTTACAGGTCATTCTGGAAAAATAAAAGAAATAAAACTAAAACATAAATCACAAATAAAAGGAAAAGAAAATTCAAAAACCGAATACTATTATGAGGTAACACTTAAAGAGAACTTTAAATCTGATAAGTCGAGTTCAAACAAATTAAAACCTAAAATATTATTTGATAAAAATGATAAAACATATAAAGAATTATTGCGAAAATACTTACCAACAATTACAACAAAAGAAAGAATTGTAAAAAACACAAGATTAAATACACACTCATAAATGAAAAAACACCCAAACATCAAAAAAGAAGTCTTAATCGGAATGTTCGTTGGTTTTATAGCAACAGCAATTGGATTTTACTTTTATTCGCAAGTTTTTAATCATTTTTCAATGAAATTCATTAAAAAACTCATCACCGAATACGATTATTTGGGTGAAATATTAATTTATTCGGTTTCGCCTAATTTACTCGCTTTTTTTGTGTTTATTAAACGAAAAGAAGATTACCGAGCTCGTGGTGTTATTATGGCCACAATGCTGGTAGCCTTAGCCGTTGCAGTATCGTTATTTTTATAAGTTATGAAATATTATATTCTTGCCGGAGAAGCATCAGGTGATTTACACGCTTCTAATTTAATGAAAGCCATTAAAGAAAAAGATCCAAAAGCCGATTTTCGTTTTTGGGGTGGCGATTTAATGCAACAACAAGGTGGAACATTGGTTTCTCACTACAAAGAACGTGCTTTTATGGGTTTTTTTGAGGTGATTAAAAACCTTAAAAAAATAATCAGATTTATCCGTTTTTGTAAGGAAGATATTGCCGCTTATAATCCGGATAAAATTATTTTTATCGATAATTCGGGTTTCAATCTACGCATTGCAAAATGGGCAAAACAACAAGGATTTAACACCAATTATTACATCGCTCCACAAGTTTGGGCTAGTAGAGAAAATCGCGTAAAAGACATCAAACGCGATATTGATAATCTCTTTGTAACCCTGCCTTTTGAAGTGAATTTTTATAAAAAACATAAAATGGCTGTTCATTTTGTTGGGCATCCGCTTTTAGACGCTATTGCGGAAAGAAAACCAGTTGATGAACACGCGTTTCGTAAAAACCATAAGTTAAACGACAAACCGATTATTGCCTTACTGCCGGGAAGCCGAAAACAAGAAATTACCAAAATGCTTTCGGTAATGTTAAAAATGACCGATAAATTTAAAGATTATCAATTTGTAATTGCCGGAGCTCCAAGTCAGGAATACGATTTTTACAAAACATTTATCAAAACTGAAAATGTAAAATTTATTGCAAATAAAACGTATGATTTACTTTCGGTTTCGTATGCTGCTTTGGTAACCTCCGGAACGGCAACATTAGAAGCGGCTTTGTTTAAAGTGCCACAAGTAGTTTGTTATAAAGGAAGCTGGATTTCGTATCAGATTGCCAAAAGGATTATCACTTTAAAATTCATTTCATTGGTTAATTTAATTATGGATAAAGAGGTTGTAACCGAATTAATTCAAGGTGATTTTAACGAAAAAAACCTCGAAAAAGAACTGCAAAAAATTCTTAAAACCCCTAAAAGAGAACAAATTTTTACAGATTATTTTGCTCTAGAACAAAAACTTGGCGGAAGTGGTGCCAGCAAACGTGTAGCCGAAAAATTGGTGCGTTAATTCGCTAATATAAACCGTTTTTCAATCAAGATATTTATTGTTCTTTATTACCAAGCATTTCATCTACGGTTCTAACAGTAACAGAATGGTAATTTGGTCTTGCTTTTTTATATATTTCTTGTGCTTCTTTAAGTCTTCCGTTTTCTTTTAAAGCATTATAAATAGTTGTTACATACCAACGTCTTCCTACACGAATTAAAAATTCTGCCATTTTTTTATCGATATTATTTTCATGATAATTTCGTTTTGCGGTTTGTTCAAACCAAACCATAGCAATGTAACTATTTTTCGTGTTGCTAAATCCGCAAGCATTATCTAATTCTTTAAGTTGCTTTAAAGTAATGGATGCAGGTATATTACGGATAAAATGTATTTTTTGTTGAATAACCCACTCTTTATTGCAAATTTCTTGTGGTGAAATTTTTCCTTTTTTCCAACCTTCAATGGTTTGCATAACATCTTCAAATTTATGCGATGTTATTTTAATGGCATTATTCGGAATTCCGGGTTTGTAAATCCATTCTTCCACGTTAAATTTTATATGATTTGGTTCTAATAAATTTTGTTTTAAATAATCGATGAATTTTTCGGTAGTTATTGTTGAAAAAGCATGTTCTTTAAAATACTTTTTTAGAAAAGCATCCATTTTTTCTTTTCCTACTTTACTTTCAATTGTCTTTAAAAATAAAAATCCTTTTTCATAGGGAATATCAGTCATTCCGTCATCCGGATTTTTACCTTTTAAATCCAATTTTAGTTTTGTATTTTCAGGTGTGTTTTTAAAAGATGCTAATGTTTCATCTAAATCTTGTCTTCCGATAAGGGCTAACATATTCGCATAATCTGCACCGTAAACGCTTTCCATTATCCGTCGTTCAAAATATACTGTAAATCCTTCGTTTAACCAAAAATCATCCCAAGTTGCATTGGTTACCAAATTACCTGACCACGAATGTGCCAGTTCGTGTGCAACCAAAGATGTTAAGCTTTTATCACCTGCAATTACTGTTGGTGTTACGAAAGTAAGTCTTGGATTTTCCATTCCACCAAACGGAAAACTTGGAGGTAATACCAACAAATCATACTGTTCCCAAGGATATTTTCCGTATAAATTTTCGGCAGCTTGCACCATTTTTTCGGTATCTTCAAATTCTTTTTGAGCTTTATCTACTATACTGTTTTCGGCATAAACGCCGGTTCTATTACTAATCGGTTTATAAGCTATATCGCCAACAGCTAAAGCTATTAAATAGGAAGAAATAGGTTGAGGCATTGTAAAGTGATACACACCATTTTGGTTTTTTTGCTTCGGATTTTTTGCACTCATTACTGCCATTAATTCCGGCGGAACTTTAACCGTTGCATCATATGTAATTCGTATTTGTGGAGAGTCTTGGATAGGAATCCAAGTTCTGGTTAAAATAGCTTGCCCTTGTGTAAATAAAAAAGGATTTTCTTTGTCGGTTGTTTGTTGTTTATTCAGCCATTGCAATGCATCGTTATTTCCGTTTGTTTGGTAGTCTATTGCTACTTTTTTAGCGTTTATTGTCAGTGGAATAATTAAATCATCACCGAGTACTGCATCTCCTTTTTTTAGTCTAAAGTCCATTTTTTTACCATCTACTTCCACTTTATTTATGATTAAATTACGACTATCAAAATGAATTTCTTTTGCTTTTTTGCTTTTGTCTATTGTATATGTTGCCGTACCTGATAATTGCTTTTTATTAAAATTAACAGCTATATTCAAATCTAAATGCTTAGCAACGGCTTCATTTGGTTTGGCATAACTATGTGCATCAACAACATATTTTGGGTTTGTTTTGGAAGGATTTTCTTTGTTTTTTTGACATCCAATTAAAAATAGAAAAGGAAGTAATAAGAGTAATTTATTCATAAAATAAGTTATATTAAGAACACAAAGCTACAAAAAAAGCACAAACTTTAAAGTTTGTGCTTTTTCCCTTTTAAAATAGTCAAATATTTTATTGCACATCTTCTACACGACCATTTAATTTTTGAACAGGTCTATAATTATCTTTTTTGACTTATTAATTTAATTTCTGTATATTTACCCTTTAAAATTAAGGATATGGAACAATTTAAAGGTAAAAACTTACTAAACTTTGTAAAAGAACTGCCAAATGACGATGCATGTAAAGCCTATTTG
>JALSLI010000040.1 GCA_026988395.1 Flavobacteriaceae bacterium
TAAATTGCAAGATTTATACTGCAATATAAGAAAAACCTTGCAATTAAACACTATAAAATAATAGAATTATATGAGTTATTTTATTGATTATAAATTGATTGAATGGTATTTAAGGAGTGACCAATTAGTTTATAGAAATTTAAGGAAAAAGATTTATTATCTTTTAGTAGATTTTGTAAAGTATCTATAGGCACAGGACATATAATTGTTTTTGCATCTAACGCTTGAGCAAATTCGTTTCTTTTACCTTCACCTAAAAATGCATTTTCACCAAAAACCTCTCCTTTTCCTAAAATTGCTTTTACAATTTCAGTACCATCTTCACGATAATAACCTAACTTTACCTTACCGGAATGAATTAAATAAACAGCTTTTGAAGCATCTTCATTAAAATAGATAAAATCATTTCTTGTGTATTTATCCAGTACATGGCATTGATTATATTCCTTATATTTATGAGGGCAAATAACTTTAAATAAATTAACACATTCTAAATACCATATTTCATTCATATGCAAATATTTACTTACAAACATACCGAATTTTAAACAATAAATAAAGCTTTAAATATAATTTTAATCTATGAATATATAATCTTTTACTTATTGAAAAAAGATGATTTAAAAATTTCTTCAGATTCTATAATTTTACAGCTAAACAAAGTTAATCTCATGAATTGTTATTAAAAATAAAAAAGCAACCAAAAAATGGTTGCTTTTTTAAAATTATAAATTACTTATTTGTTATTCTACACTTCTCTTACGGATTAAATTTAAGGCAGAACCTTCTCTAAACCATTCTATTTGCCCTTCATTATATGTGTGTAACACTTTAATAAAGTCTGATGAACCGTCCTTGTGTTTGATTTCAACAGTCAATGGAATTTCAAATGCAAATTGATCTAAATCAACAAAAGTAAATGTATCATCTTCTTGAATTAAATCATAGTCTTCTTCTTTAGCAAAGGTAACACCTAGCATCCCTTGTTTTTTAAGGTTTGTTTCGTGAATACGTGCAAATGATTTTACAATAACAGCAACCACACCTAAATGTCTTGGCTCCATTGCGGCGTGTTCTCTAGAAGATCCTTCTCCGTAATTATGCTCACCAACTACAACAGACTGTATTCCTGCTGCTTTATATGCTCTTGCTACTTTTGGCACAGGTTCATATTCTCCGGTTAACTGATTCTTAACCGAATTTGTTTTATCATTAAATGCGTTAACAGCACCAATCAACATATTATCGGAAATATTATCTAAATGTCCGCGATAACGTAACCAAGGACCTGCCATTGAAATATGGTCTGTAGTACATTTCCCTTTGGTTTTGATTAATAGTTTAGCGTCTTTTATTTCTTTTATCGGCTCAAAAGGTTTTAATAATTGCAATCTTTTTGAATTAGGATCTACTTTAATCACAATTTTAGAACCATCTTCCATTGGAGGTACAAATCCGGGGTCTTTAACATCAAATCCTTTTGGAGGTAATTCAAAACCTGTTGGTTCTTCAAACATAACCTCTTCACCTTCTTTATTAATCAATTTATCTGTCATTGGATTAAAGTCCAATTTACCCGAAATAGCGATTGCAGCAACCATTGATGGGGAAGCTACAAAAGCATGCGTATTTGGATTACCATCTGCTCTTTTAGAAAAATTTCGGTTAAAAGAGTGTACGATAGTATTTTTAGGTTGTTGCTCTGCTCCTTCTCTTGCCCATTGCCCAATACAAGGACCACAAGCATTTGTAAATATTTTAGCATCTAAATCTTCAAATATTTGCAACAATCCGTCACGATCAGCAGTATATCTTACTTGTTCGGAACCGGGATTAATACCAAATTCTGCTTTTACTTCTATTCCTTTATCTACGGCTTGTTTTGCAATAGAAGCTGCTCTTGATAAATCTTCATAAGAAGAATTTGTACAAGAACCTATTAAACCCCATTCCACCTTTAACGGCCAACCTGCTTTAGTTGCTTTTTCGGTCATTGGTCTTCCTATTTCAGTAGATAAATCCGGCGTAAATGGTCCGTTTAATCGTGGTGTTAATTCGTCTAAATTAATTTCAATTACTTGATCAAAATATTGTTCCGGATTAGCATATACTTTGGGATCACCGGTTAGGTAATCTTTTATTTTATTTGCTTCATCAGCAATATCATCTCTATTTGTGGCACGTAAATAACGCTCCATCGATTCATCATAACCAAAAGTGGAAGTTGTTGCTCCGACTTCAGCTCCCATATTACAGATAGTTCCTTTTCCGGTTGCAGACATTGCTAGAGCTCCATCACCAAAATACTCTATAATCGCTCCGGTCCCTCCTTTTACGGTTAAAATATCAGCCACTTTTAAAATAACATCTTTTGGGGCAGTCCAACCACTTAATTTTCCGGTTAATTTTACACCGATAAGTTTCGGAAATTTTAACTCCCATGGCATACCTGCCATTACATCAACTGCATCTGCTCCTCCAACGCCAATTGCTACCATACCTAATCCTCCGGCATTTACCGTATGTGAATCGGTACCAATCATCATTCCTCCGGGAAAAGCATAATTTTCTAATACTACTTGGTGAATAATTCCGGCTCCAGGCTTCCAAAATCCGATACCATATTTATTGGAAACATCTCTTAAAAAATTAAATACTTCACTTGAATTATTTATTGCTTCTTGTAAATCTTTATCAGCACCTAATCTAGCTTGAATTAAATGATCACAATGTACTGTTGTAGGTACAGCAACTTTATCTTTTCCTGCTTGCATAAATTGTAACAAAGCCATTTGTGCAGTTGCATCTTGACAAGCAACGCGATCTGGAGCAAAATCCACATAATCTTTTCCTCTTTCAAAAGCTTGATCGTTATTTTGATCCCAAAGATGGTTATACAATATTTTTTCAGCTAGAGTAAGTGGTTTACCAACTATCTGACGAGCTTTATCAACATTATCTTTCATTCTGCTGTAAACTCCTTTTATCATTTCAATATCAAATGCCATAGTAAAAGTTTTATAAATTTCCGCGAATTTACAAAAAATGAAGCATTTTATTAAATAATTGGATTAGATATTCTTTATTTTTAAGAATTTGGCAATTATCTTATGGAATTTTTATTATAACTGTAAAAAAAATATTTTTAATTATGAAAATATAAATTTTATGTGTTAAAAATGATAGCGATTTTTTTATGATACTAATAATTATGATTGAAGGGAAACACACCCCTGCCTCTCTCGAGAGGGGAAATCATTTAACTTTAAAGGAGTAATTACCTATTTTGATGAGTGTTTTGTATTTTGGATGATAGTAGTAATGAATTGTAGTTGGAAAGACACACTTCTGCCTCTTTCAAGAGGGGGAATTCGTTTAACTTTAAAGAGTAATTGTCTGTTTTGATGATGTTTTGGATTTTGGATAATGCTAGTAATGAATTGCGGTTAGAATGACTCACCCCTGCCCCTCTCGAGAGGGGAATTCATTTATCTTTAAAGAGTAATTGTCTGTTTTGATGATGTTTTGTATTTTGGATGATATTAGCATTAAAATATACTAAAAAAGCAAAGAAACAATAATTTTTTCCGGATTAAATTTAGAATATATCGAGCCTCAAAAAAACCACTCTATTTTAAGAGTGGTCTAATATATAAAGTAGTTCTGTAAGCCGGATTCTGTATCAATAAAATTGATTCTTATCATTTATCTGCGTTAATTATTACTAATTAACTTTAGCTGTTTACCCCTTGAAGATTTGAGCGTGAGACTCTTTGTCGATAAATCGACACTCCAATATACGTAACATTGCACCTCGTAGAGTTTACCCGGTTTCACTACAGCATTACCTGTACATTCTTTCTGTTGCACTTGTCCTATTCTACTATTTCTAGCAAAATGACGGCTGTTAGCCGCTACGATTCACTTTGGTGTCCGGACTTTCCTCTCTTAATAAAACTAAGAGCGATAAGATGAACTACTTATTATGAACTTTAATCTTAAATCAAAAACCCACTCAAATTGAGTGGGAAAATTGCTATGAAAAAGAAATTATTAGACTTCTCTAATAATTACTGTGCGAATTTAAACTATTTTTTTAATTCCACAAAAAAAAATGTTTTTTTTTTAAGATTCTTTAAGAAAACATATCTTTTACTTTTTCGAAAAAGGATTTTTCTTGTTTATTTGGTTGTGGAATAAAGTTTGGATCTTCTAATAATTGTTCAAAATACTTGCGTTGCTCTTTAGAAATCTTTTTTGGTGTCCAAACATTTATGTGTACTAATAAATCTCCTTTACCATATCCGCTTAAATCCGGTATTCCTTTACCTCTTAAACGCATAATTTTTCCGGATTGTGTTCCTTCATCTAATTTTATACGCACTTTCCCTTGTAAAGTATCTATTTCTTTAGAAACACCTAAAATAGCTTCCGGTACACTAACATACATATCGTAATGCAAATTAAGTCCCTCGCGTTTTAATTTTTCATGAGGTAATTCTTGAATAACCACCAATAAATCTCCGGGAATGCCGCCTCCGGGAGCTTCATTTCCTTTTCCGGTTACTTTTAATTGTACACCATCAGTAACACCGGCCGGAATATCAATCTCTACTAATTCTTCTTTATGAATCATACCGTTGGCATCTGCTCCATTTGGACGATTTTTAAGAACTTTTCCGGAACCGTGACATGTTGGACAAGTACTTTGCGTTTGCATTCGACCTAAAATAGTATTTGTAACTCGCATTACAACTCCTTGACCATTACAAGTATGACAAGTAGAATAAGTTGCACCTTCCGCCGATACTAATCTTCGTACTTTTACTTTTTTCTTAACACCTGTGATAATTTCTTCCAGTGTTAATTTTAAACGAATACGGAGATTACTTCCTTTTACTTGACGTTGTTGTCTTCTTCCACTATTAAAACCACCAAAACCTCCTCCGAAGATATCGCCAAACTGACTAAAAATATCTTCCATATTCATACCGCCAAAACCACCACCATTACCACCAAAACCGCCTTCAAAAGCAGCATGGCCATATTGATCGTAACGTGCTCGCTTGTTATCGTCACTTAAAACTTCATAAGCTTCAGCGGCAAGTTTAAACATTTCTTCGGCTTCTTTATCTCCGGGGTTTTTATCCGGATGATACTGAATGGCTTTTTTACGATAGGCTTTTTTTATTTCAATTTTAGTAGCACTTTTTGTAACTCCTAAAATTTCGTAATAGTCTTTTTTCATTGTCTCCATATATTCCGTCAACTAAATAGTTGTTGTTTTATTTATTATTTTGGTAATTATTTACCAACTACCACTTTAGGATAGCGAATTACTGCATCGCCTAATTTATATCCGTTTTCAAGTATATCAATAATCTTGCCAACCATTTTTTTGTTTGGTGCAGGTATTTGCGTTATAGCTTCATGAATTTCCGGATTAAACTCCTCTCCTTTTTTTACTTTAATTTTTACTAATCCTTTACTCTCTAATGTACTTAGTAATTTTTTATAGATTAACTCCATTCCTTTTAAGAGTTCTTTGTCTTTTGCTTTTTTAATTTCAGCTAAGCCTCTTTCAAAATCGTCTAAAACAGGTAAAATGGATTTCATCAAATCATTTGTTGCTGTTTTAATTAATTCGATTCTTTCTTTGGCTGTTCTTCTTTTATAATTTTCGAATTCCGCAAATAAACGCAAAAATTTATCTTTTTCTTGTGCTAACTCCTCTTCACAAGAAATTTTATTTTCTTGTTGTTCTTCTTGCCCTTCGTATTGTTCTTCTTGCATTTCTTGATTTTTATCTTGAACTTCTTCGTTCGTATTAACGGTTTCGTTTTCGTTTATTTCCTCTTGCTTTTTATTTTCTTCACTCATTTTTTTATATTTTTATATTAGTGAGTGCTTTGCAAAAGCTTTGCCATTTCGCTACAAAATGACAAGATGACAGGTTTTAAACTCTTTCGATTTTAGCTCCGAGTTTCCTTAACTTTTCATCAATTTTATCGTAACCTCTGTCAATTTGCTCAATATTATGTATGGTACTGGTCCCTTTTGCCGAAAGTGCAGCAATTAATAAAGAAACACCTGCTCTAATATCGGGTGAAGTCATAGTGGTTGCTTTTAATTGTGACTCAAAGTCATAACCTACTACAGTAGCACGATGCGGATCACAAAGAATAACTTTAGCACCCATGTCGATCAATTTATCTACAAAAAACAACCTGCTCTCAAACATTTTTTGATGAATTAAGACCGTTCCTTTTGCCTGAGTTGCTGTTACTAAAATAATACTTAATAAATCGGGTGTAAATCCCGGCCAAGGAGCATCTGAAATGGTTAAAATAGAGCCATCGATAAAATTTTCTATCTCGTAATGTTCTTGTTTAGGGATGTAAATATCATCATTTCTTTTTTCTAATTTAATGCCTAATTTTTTAAATGTATTAGGTATTTGCCCCAGATTTTCCCAACTTACATTTTTAATGGTAATTTCAGATTTTGTCATAGCAGCAATACCAATCCAACTACCAATTTCAATCATATCCGGTAAAACCCTATGATTTGTACCTTTTAAATTCTTAACGCCGTGAATGGTTAATAAATTTGAACTTACGCCTTGAATATTAGCACCCATTCTATTTAACATTTTGCACAATTGCTGGATGTATGGCTCGCAAGCTGCATTATAAATTGTAGTTGTACCATTTGCCAGCACAGCAGCCATAATTATATTTGCAGTTCCGGTTACAGAAGCTTCATCTAAAAGCATAAAAGTTCCGTGTAACTCATCTGCTTCGACACCATAAAAATACTCTTCTTTATTATATCTGAATTTAGCTCCTAATTTAATAAAACCTAAAAAGTGCGTGTCTAATCTACGTCTTCCTATTTTGTCTCCTCCGGGTCTTGGAATATATCCTTTTCCGAATCTTCCCAGAAGAGGACCTACCAACATAATAGAACCTCTGAGTGAGCTTCCGTCTTTTTTAAAAGCTTCAGATTCCAGGTAACTTACATCAATATTATCTGCCTTAAAACTATATTTATGAGAAGCTAATTTGGTTACTTTTACACCTAATTTTTTAAGTATGGTGATTAATTTATTTACATCGATGATGTCCGGTACATTATCTACGACAACTTCTTCCGGTGTTAATAAAGTAGCACAAATAATTTGTAAAACTTCATTTTTTGCTCCTTGTGGGATTACTTCTCCTTGTAGTGAATGTCCTCCTTCTATTTTAAAAACGCCCATAAATTAACGGTTTTTTCTGTTTTTATTTTTACGATGATTTTTATTTTTACCGTTATTATTATTCGGCTTCTTTTTGTATAAAACTTCTCTTGAAGATAATTCGATATCTGAATCTCTTAAATCAATTTTTCCATTAGATAATTCATGTAAATGTCTAAAAATAATTTTATCATCTACAGTATCTTTATTCCAATTTAAGAAACACTTTTTCATATGATTGGCAATGGTGAACTTTAATTGTTCTTTATCATCTCCGTCTTCCCATTTATTGGCTTCATCAATCATTGTTTGAATGTTATTGCCATAAAATTTATACTTAGAAGCAGTTTTAGGATAGGGTAATTTTGCAGGTTTTGTTTGAATTTCTTCTTTCGTTATCACTTCATATGGAGCATCGACATCTAAATCGAAATTAGCAATAATAAAAAGTTGATCCCAAAGTTTGTGTTGAAAATCGGGTACATCTCTTAAATGAGGTTGCATATTACCCATCACTTCAATAATGGCTTGTGCCATTTTATTGCGTTCTTCTTTTGTTGGAAGTTCTCTACAATGATCTACTAACTTTTTAACATTTCTACCGTATTCCGGAATTTTTAAATCTTCTCTTTCGGAGTTATATTCTAAAACGTAATTCATATATTTTAATGTTATTTTGTATTCGTTCAATATTTTAATTGAGCAAGATACTATTTTTGTTTAATAATTTTAAGTTTTGCAAACTTTAATAACAATTTTCGTTCACCGGAATTATCAAAAACAATAGTCGCTTTTTGATTTTGACCAACACCTTCAATATTCGTTACCAAACCTTTACCAAACTTTTGGTGCAAAACTACTAAACCTTCTGTAATATTTTGATTAAATTGGGTATTATTATTTGTTGCATTGGTATGGCTTACTTTTTTGAAATTTTTAGGTGTTGTAATTCGCACCGTTTTATTGCTTTCTTTTTTTATAATTCTTTTTGGTTTGGCACTTGGTTTTTTAAAACGAATGGTTCTTGGAGGTACATCTTCAAAAATATCTGCTTGTACAAATTTATTAAAAGACGGACTTGTCTTTGGAGCCAAATTTTCAATAAAAACCTCATCTATCTCTTCGATAAAACGACTTGGCTCGCAATCTATTAGATTTCCCCAACGGTAACGTGTTTGTGCATAGGTTAAAAAAGCTTGTTTTTCGGCTCTTGTAAGGGCTACATAAAACAGTCTTCTTTCTTCTTCGAGTTCTGCTCTGGTATTAGAACTCATAGCTGATGGAAATAAATTCTCTTCCATACCTACAATATACACGTACGGAAATTCCAATCCTTTAGAAAGATGAATCGTCATTAAAGAAACTCTTGGTTCTTCATCTGATTTATCACTATCAAAATCGGTTGCCAAAGCAACATCTTCTAAAAAATGTGCTAAAGAAACATTGGCATCTTCTTTATCTTTTTGTTCTTCGACAAAGTCTTTCATACCATTTAATAGTTCTTGAATATTTTCTACTCTACTAACAGCTTCCGGAGTTCCTTCTGCTTCAATATCACGAATTATTTTAGTCTGTTTGATGACAAAATCGGCTATTTCAAAAGCATTTTTATGTTGTGCTTCAATCTGAAAACTTTTAATCATCGTTGTAAAATTTTGCAATTTTACTTTGGTAGGTCCATTTAGTTTTAGATCAATTTTATCTAAATGTGCCATTATTTCAAAGATAGAACGGTTGTAATGATTGGCGGCAACTGTTAATTTTTCCATAGTAGTTGCACCAATTCCTCTCTTTGGATAATTGATTACACGTTTAAGTGCTTCTTCGTCTTTTGGATTGATTAACAAGCGTAAATACGACAAAACATCTTTGATTTCTTTACGTTGGTAAAAGGAAAGTCCACCGTAAATTTTATATTTAATATTTTTTTTTCGCAAGGCATCTTCCATTGCTCTGGATTGGGCGTTGGTACGATACAGAATTGCAAAATTGTCATAAGTAAGTTGTTCACGATTAGCAGTTTCCCAAATATTATTTGCTACAAACCTACCTTCTTCTCCGTCGGAAACGGTACGCATTACTTTAATTTTATCGCCTGTAGGATTGGAAGTCCAAACCTCTTTTTCTAATCGTGTTTTGTTGTTAACAATAATACTATTTGCTGCATTTACAATATTTTGCGTAGAGCGATAATTTTGTTCTAATTTATACAGTTTTGCGTCAGGATAATCTTTTTGGAAATTAAGAATATTCTGAATATTAGCTCCACGAAACGAGTAAATACTTTGCGAATCATCACCAACCACACAAATATTCTGAAACCTGTCTGCCAATGCTTTTACAATTAAGTATTGCGAATGGTTGGTATCTTGATACTCATCTACCATAATATACCGAAAACGGTCTTGGTATTTTGCCAATACTTCCGGAAAACGAGCTAAAAGTTCGTTTGTTCTAAGCAATAAATCATCAAAATCCATTGCTCCTGCTTTAAAACAGCGATCTACATAATTTTTATAGATCTCACCCATTTTCGGTCTACCGGATTGTGCATCAGCTTCCTTAATTTCGGCATAATTTTGATATGCTTTAACAGTAATTAAACTGTTTTTAAACTGTGAAATTCTCCCTAAAACTTGTTTGGATTTGTAGCGATCTTTATCCAATCCCATTTCTTTGATAATGGAATTAAGTAATCGCACGGAATCTTGCGTATCGTAAATAGTAAAATTAGAAGGAAAACCTATTTTTTCACTTTCCGAACGTAAAATCCTTGCAAAAACGGAGTGGAAAGTTCCCATCCAAATATTTTTTGCTTCGCTATCGCCAACAATAGAAGCGATTCGTTTTTTCATTTCGCGAGCTGCTTTATTGGTAAAAGTTAAGGAAAGAATATTAAAGGCATCGACACCTTGTTGCATTAAATGCACTATTCGATACGTTAAAACTCTTGTTTTACCGGAACCTGCACCTGCAATAATAATCATTGGACCGTCTTTTTGTAAAACGGCTTGTTTTTGTGCTTCGTTTAAGTTGTCTAAATAGTTGCTCACAAATTATAAATTATAGTGCCAAAAGTACAAAAAAGATTCCATAAAAAAAGATTCCTTAAACAAGGAATCTTTTTGATTTTTACAAGCTTGTAGATTCTATAAAGAAGCTGCATATTCTATTAAATCTACTATTTTGGTAGAATAACCGTATTCGTTATCATACCAAGAAATAATTTTAAAGAAATTAGGATTTAATTCCAATCCTGCACCTGCATCAAAAACAGATGTTCTACTCTCAGAAACAAAATCTTGTGAAACTACTTCTTCATCGGTATAACCTAAAATACCTTTTAATTGGTTTTCAGAAGCTTCTTTCATTACCTTTTTAATCTCATCATATGATGTACTTTTTGTTAATCGAACAGTAAAATCTACTACCGAAACATCGGCTGTTGGCACTCTAAAAGCCATCGCATCCATTTTCCCTTTTAAGGCAGGAATTACTTTGGTTACTGCTTTTGCTGCTCCTGTTGTTGTAGGAATGATATTTAACAAAGCCGAACGACCTCTACGACGATTACCAGATGGAGCATCTACGGTTTTTTGACCTGAAGTAGCTGCGTGAACTGTTGTCATTAAAGCTTCTTCAATACCAAAATTATCGTGTAATATTTTTGCTATTGGTGCCAAACAGTTTGTAGTACAAGAAGCATTAGAAACAATCGTATCGGTTGGTTTCATATCGGTATTATTTACACCCATTACAAACATTGGAGCGTCTTTAGACGGTGCCGAAATAAACACTTTTTTTGCCCCACCTTCTAAATGTAAATTTGCTTTTTCTTTAGTTAAGAAAAAACCGGTAGACTCAATGATGTATTCTGCTCCAACTTCTGCCCAATTAATATCTGCCGGATTTCTATGAGCAGTAACACGAATTGTATTTCCGTTAACCACCAAATGACCGTCTTTTACTTCAATTGTGCCGTTAAATCTTCCGTGAACGGAATCGTATTTTAATAAATACGCCAAATAATCTACATCTAACAAATCATTTATTGCTACAACCTGCATGTTTTCTCTTTCTATTGCATTTCGGAAAGCAATTCTTCCAATTCTTCCAAAACCATTAATTCCTATTTTAATCATTTTTATTTAATTTTGTTATGTTACTAATTTTATTTCTAAACGGATAAAATATCTGACATCCGCAATAATTCTTTGTTGATGGTGTGTTTTCCTTTTACTGCTTTTTCAAGCGGAATTGTAACCATTTTGTTATCATCAATTCCAACCATTATATTAGAATTTCCATCGATTAAAAGTTCTACGGATTTTACACCCATTCTAGATGCCAAAACACGGTCAAAACAGCTTGGTGAACCTCCTCGTTGCATATGTCCTAAAACGGAAACGCGTACTTCATACAAAGCCAAGTTTTTTTCGATATAAGCTGCTAATTCAAATACATTGTCACCTGTTTTATCGCCTTCGGAAACAACTACGATACTAGATGATTTTCCGCTTCTTCTACTTCTTTCTAAAGATAACAGTAAACGATCTAATCCTAAATCTTCTTCGGGAATTAAAATTTCTTCGGCTCCTGCACCAACACCGGAGTTTAAAGCGATAAATCCGGCATCTCTACCCATAACTTCCACTAAAAACAATCGATTGTGTGAACTTGCTGTATCTCTAATTTTATCTAAGGCATCGACTACTGTATTTAAAGCTGTATCAAAACCAATTGTAAAATTAGTACCATAGATATCATTATCTATAGTTCCGGGAATTCCAACCACGGGAAAATTAAACTCTTTATTAAATACCATTCCGCCTGTAAAAGTACCATCACCTCCAATTAAAATTAAAGCATCAATTTCATTTTCCATTAGATTTTCATAGGCTTTTTTACGCCCTTCTTTAGTACGAAATTCTTGGGATCTGGCTGATTTAAGTATCGTTCCTCCTTTATTGATAATATTGTGTACAGATCTGGCATTCATCTGTTTAAAATCACCTTCAATCAGACCTTGATAACCTCTGTAAACACCAAAACAATCAATACTATAATACGCACAAGCTCTCACAACAGCACGTATTGCTGCATTCATTCCGGGAGCATCGCCTCCGGATGTAAGAACTGCAATTTTCTTAACTTGCAAATTCATTATTCCATAAAATTAAACCGAAATACAAATTTACATCTTTTTAATGAATAGTATCCTTTTTATGAATAAAATTTATCAACTTGCGATTTTTAGTAGTTTTTTCTTTCTTCTCTTTGTTTGTTTTTTTCTTTTTTTCTTTTAAAATTCCGATTTTTTCTAATAGCTCTCTTCCGGTATCAAAATTTACTTGATACGATATCCCTAAACCTTGAGTGTAACCTTCGTTATCTAAAACATCAAACTCTACATCATTTCTACGGTTGTACATTCTCGCTCTAAAATTACCTTGTTCATTAAGTGGTAATTCTGCTTCAATTTCGCCGGTCACACCGGTTTGTGATTTAGAGTTTACCGGTACACCAACTACTCCGTTAAGTATTATTTTGTTAAAAATTTTGGTTTGTAACGTAACACCTACTTGATCGTTGGTACGGATGTTTTTTATTTTATTTTCATCTCCTACTTCGTAATTAAATCCGATTTTAAATTTATCGTCTTTACTACTTAAAATACTGTTTAACACTCCTGCAATTCGTTGAGAAATTGTTCCTTTAAACAAGGTATTTCCGCTATTAGCAAAATCGGCATTTTCGGTATCGGTAAATGTTCCAAAAGACAACAAAGAAAAAAACTGAATCATTTTTTTATCCTCATCATTTAATTTAAAATCTAATTCGGATTTTACAATGGAACTTGCATTAGGAATTTCGATATCAAATTCCATTTTTGGTTCGTATAAATTACCGGTAATTTTGGTAATTAAATACACATCAATATCTCTGGAACTCTGTACATTTTCAAGAATTATTGATGGATTTGCTTTTACTTTATAAACGGCAACAATATCGAGGTATGCATCAAACGGACTACCATTCCAAGTGATTTTACCTCCTTCAATCACATCAAATTCTTTTTTAACAATATTTTTTAACACGTATTTTCCTTCTTTTACAATGTAGGTTCCATACATTTCAAATTTACCGGTTGTATTGATGTTAATATCTAAATATGCGTTTCCGCGACCTTTTAGATAAGAACCGGTTGCTTTGTCGATTACAATTCCGGCAAGTGCATCTGGTGTGACTTCTAAAAATATATTTAAAGTTAAGCCTTTTTGTTTAAAGATAATATCTTCGGGACGACCCAAATCTTCTTGATTTTCTTTAATAGAAGAAACAAAATGCACTAATTTATTATCTTCAATCGTATTTACATCGCTCAGTGGTACAATAAACTCTGTATTAGGATTGGTTTTAGCCGTAACATCAATAACCAATTCATCAGTTGGACCTTTTATTGTTCCGCCTCCATTAATATAAACCGCTCCGTAATAGAGGGATTCTTCTTTTTCTTTGGTATTTAAAACCAGTAGATTATCGGAATTTATTTTTAAATCTAAATTCCATTTTTTAAATTCTTTATGCGTTATTGTTCCGGTTAAGATTCCTTGCGTATTTTTTTCGGAATCTACAATAGTGGTCATATTAAAATCAAATGTTTGATTTAATAACGATATTTTTTGAGTGTCTGCAATATGATAATCTACATTTAAATATGGAAATTTTAACCCCGCATCACTTAAAAATAAAGTCCCATTCATATCCGGATTTTTAAGCAAGCCTTTTAAGGTTGTATTGCCATTTACAACACCGCGAATATCGGTTATGTTTTCTCCTCCTAAAGTCGTTAACGGACTTAACTGCAAATCATTTAACACAAGTGTTGCATCGATTAAATTTTCTTTTTTTGAAAAATCTATAATTCCAAAAGCATCTAATCGTTTTAGTTGATTATCTTGAATACTTGCTCTAAAATCATATTTTTGAAATTCTTTATCCATTTGAGATTTTAAAATTAAATCACCTTGATTTAAACCATTTACCATAAAACCGGTAATGTACATATCTATTTTTGGAATTGTTTTATTATTTATTGTTGTGTAATCAAAATTACCATCTACAATTCCTTTTAGGTCAAAATTATCTATATCAGGTGTGATTTTATCTAATAAAATATCCTTAAATTTTAGATGTAAATCTTTGTTTGTTTTATTTTTAATACGACCATAAAATGCCATTTTTTGCAAACCTGAAATTGCTTCGATTTTTTTAAATTCAAAATTGGTTAAATTGCTATCAAAAACCACTTTACTTTGTTTATCGTTATTAGGATTTATAAACCATTTTTGATCTTTAAAAAAGATTTCCGATTTTTTAAAACCAATAACCGATTTGTTATTTTTATCAATGGTATGATACAAACTTAAATCAAATGTTTCTGTCAATTTTTTACCACCAACAAAATTAGTTTGCATAAATAAGGTATCGTTTAAGGTTACGTTTACCAAGTTTAAATCGGCAATATTGTAGGTTTTAGAATCGATTTTATCGATACTTAAAATGGTATTATAAAGCGGGTTTTTATTATCGATTTTTAATCGGATTTTATCAATTATATTTTGATAAGCTTCAATTTTTGGAGATTTAAAGGTGAGTTCAAATTTATTTTTATCGGAATTTATTTTTCCACGTATATACGTATTTTTAGCAACTTTTACCTCAGGATAAAAAACACCGATTATTTTGTCGTAAATTTTAAAATTAAAGTTAAGGAATTGACCACTTGTTACAATTTCAGGTTGATAGTGCGTATATATACTTGCAAAGGAATTTTTTGCCAATGTAGGCAATTCCTTAAACTTAAATTTTCCGATTAATTTACCCGAAACAATATCTTTTGAATTAACGGTAAGTGTTCTAACCGAATCTTTAAACGAAGATGATATATCAAACTTTTTAAATTTATATGTATCTTTTTCATTAATGTATTCGGCATCCTTAAAGCTAATTGTTCCAACTACATCATCAATAGAATTACCCGTAACAGCAAATTTAATTTTTCCTTTTAAAATAGATTTTTGATGTTTGGTATATAAGTGCAGTTTTTTAAAATTGGCATAGGCCACATCTGCATTAAAATTATAGATATTTCTTTTTTTAGATAAATCTGCCAATCCTTTAAAAGTCATTTTTAAATTTGTGTCTTCTGCTAACATTTCACCTTTAAAATGTTGGTCTTTAATGTGTCCGTTTACATCAATATTTGTATAGGTGTAACCCTTATATTGGTGTTTTAAAATATGTCCTTTAAGGGAAGTATTTAAATTTTCTTTGGTAAATCCTTTTCCATTAATATCGGCTACCATCGAAAAATTTCCTACCAAAGAATCGTTTATTATTTTGCCTAATTTATAATCAATTAGTTCTATTTTTCCTTTGTATTTTGCATTATCTATATCATCTATTTCAGTAATTAATAAATCCGAAATACTCTTTCCTAATTCCGACTCAATTTCTAACTGAGCATCTACTTTTTTGGTTGTGATAAAAGATTTCCCTTTAAGGGAAAAACGGCCAAACATTTTAAAATTAGAAGGCAAAGTTTTACCAAGTAGATTTGGCAATAAATTTACCAAATTTTGATAATCGGATTCTAATTTATCTAAATCCGCATTTAATGCGAAGCCTTTTTCTCTATTTATAGCGTTGATAAAATGAAGATTTCCGTTTATGATAGCATTGTTATCAGATTTTAATTTTAAATTTTTCAAAACAAAATCATTTAAAACACCTTTAAAAGTCGTTGTAAAATGTATTTTATCTTTTGTGCCTAATTCATCATAAAAATGATGCAAATCTTGTAACGAAATATCTGCTTGAAGCACTTTTGCCGTAATTTGCACATTGTTGTTAAAATCATGCAAACCTTTTTCTTTATAATCGAAAACCATATCGGTTAACAACAAAGAACTATCGGTTTTTAAACTTGTATTTTTAAAAAGCATTTGCTGCGGCGTATAACTAAAATCCACATCAAAATCGGTTACTTTTATTTTATAATTATCTATAAAACTCACATCGCGAACCAATCCGTTAAAATTCTTTCCGTTAACGATAAAATCATCTACATAACCATTAATATTGTTGTAAAAAACTATTGGATCTTGTTGTTTATTTTCATCAAACAAATAAAAAGAAGAATTGGTTAAATCTATTTTTTTAGAAGTTAAAACAAACGGGACATAAGGTTTATTTGGATCATGTTCAGTAGTAAATTTATCACTAAAAATAGTTATATTTTGCTCACTTTCACCTTTATATGTTTTTAAAATAAAATCTAATTTGGTAATATGAATATCGCCGAGTTCCAATTTATTATCCATAATTTTTTTTACATTTAAAATGGATGTTCTTATTTTATCGGCTTTAATAAAAGGGAAATCGTGATGATCGTTAATTACAACACCAATTAATTTAATATCTTTAAGATTTGAGATATCTATTTTATCAATAAAAATCTGCGTATCGTATTTTTTATTAATGTATTTTGTGGCACGTTGTGCTAAATTATTTTGTACTGCAGGGATAGACAAAACACCAAACAAGAGCAATAATAACAGCAAAAAGGCTATTACAAATCGCTTTATTATTTTCTTTACTCTTTTTATGGTTTTATTTTTTTATTAATTTGTAAAAGTACAAATTTCGTGCCTATTATTTTGTATTTTTGCCGCGAAATGCAAAATAAAGATATTTACATATTAGCAATAGAATCATCGTGTGATGACACAAGTGCCGCTGTTTTAAAAAACGATAAAGTTTTAAGTAATATTGTAGCAAATCAAGAAGTACATCAAAAATATGGTGGTGTTGTACCGGAACTCGCTTCAAGAGCACACCAACAAAATATCGTTCCTGTTGTGCAACAAGCTTTAGAACAAGCAAAAATAAAAAAGGAACAACTAAGTGCCATAGCCTTTACTCGTGGTCCGGGACTAATGGGTTCTTTACTTGTTGGCACTTCATTCGCTACAACTTTCGCCATGTCGCTTGATATTCCGTTAATTGATGTTAATCATATGCAAGCACATATTTTGGCTCATTTTATTAAAACGGATGCACCGAATGATAAACCGAAATTTCCATTTATAAGTCTAACTATTTCGGGCGGACATACACAATTGGTACAAGTAAATTCGTATTTTGACTTTAAAATTTTAGGAGAAACAACCGATGATGCTGCAGGAGAAGCATTTGATAAATCCGCTAAAATTTTAGGTTTACCTTATCCGGGAGGACCATTAATTGACAAATATGCTAAAAACGGTAATCCGGAAGCTTATCCTTTTCCGATACCTAAAACTAAAAATGAATTGGATTTCAGTTTTAGTGGATTTAAAACCGCTGTTTTACGATTTATACAAAAAAACACTAAGGAAAATCCGGATTTCATCAAAGAAAATTTAGAGGATATTTGTGCTTCCATCCAAAATGGTATTGTTACTATTTTATTGAAAAAAATTGAAAAAGCCGTAAATCTTACAGGAATTAATCAAATTGCGATTGCCGGAGGAGTTTCTGCTAATTCGGAAATTAGAAAACAATTAATAAATACTTCCAAAATTAAAAATTGGCAAGTTTTTATTCCTCCTTTTGAATACACAACCGATAATGCAGCTATGATCGGAATTGTTGGTTATTTAAAGTTTATAAACGATTTTAAAGCCAACGAAAATAATCATTTGGCAACAGCACGATTGAAGGTAGAGGAAAATTAAACCATAAATTCACCACAATTTCTAATTTTATTAGATAATTTAATTCTTCATTCAATTTCAAAGAAATAAACACAAATCAAATCTAAAATCTGCAATCCATAAAAGGTTATTTTCTTTTTTTAGCACGAATCATTTGCTCTAACATATCCCACATTTCTTGCGGAATATCTTCTAGCATATTCATTTGTCCTGCTCCTTTAAGCCACTCTCCTCCATCAATAGTAATTACTTCACCATTAACATAGGCAGAAAAATCGGACATCAAATACGCTGCAAGATTGGCTAATTCTTGGTGTTCACCAACACGCCCAACAGGTACTTTTTTCTTCATATCAAATTTTTCCTTTAAATCGCCTGGCAACAAACGATCCCAAGCTCCTTTTGTAGGAAAAGGCCCCGGAGCAATTGCATTAAAACGAATGCCGTATTTTGCCCATTCCACCGCTAAAGATCTTGTCATTGCTAAAACTCCTGCTTTTGCAGTTGCACTTGGCACAACATAAGCCGAACCAGTCCAAGCATAAGTAGTAACAATATTTAAAACTGTTGCTTTTTCTTGTTTTGTGGCAATCCAATGTTTCCCGAAAGCCAAAGTACAATTTTTGGTTCCTTTTAGTACAATATCAATTATTGTATCAAATGCATTTGGTGATAATCTTTCTGTAGGACTAATAAAATTACCTGCAGCATTATTTAACAAACCATCTACTTTTCCAAAAGCATTTAGTGTTTCTTTTAATACATTCTCCACTTGTTGATAATCTCGTACATCACAAGCTACCGGCAATACTGTTCCTCCGGTAATTTCTTCTAATTCGGTTTTTGCTTTTTGCAGTTTTTCCATATTTCTGGAAGTAATAACTACTTTTGCTCCTAACTCTAAAAAATATTTAGACATTGCTTTTCCTAATCCGCTACCTCCTCCTGTAACCACAATTACTTGATTTTCAAGAGCTCCTTTGCACAACATTGGTTTTGTATAATTCATCTTATAAATTTTGTGTAAAAATAAGGGATTTTCTATTAATTTTAATGGTTTTAAAATTATTTCTTTAACAGCAAGAATACAAGTAAGATTGCAAAGCTCGCAAAGGATTATTATACAAAGTTACACTAAGAAAATATTTTAACACATAAAATTCAAAACTCATAATTCATAACTCATAATTCAAAACTCATAATTCATAACTCATAATTCTAAAATCTACAACCAACAATCTTCCTGTTAATAACTTCCAAAATTTCATCTTTAAAATTTAACTGAATTTAGTAAATTAGCGGTTTGAGATTATAGCAATAACCTAACACTATTTCCTGTAAAATATGGCAAAAGAAACCAAATATACCGAAGATAATATTCGTTCATTAGACTGGAAAGAGCATATTCGTATGCGTCCCGGAATGTATATTGGTAAACTTGGTGATGGTACTGCTCCTGATGATGGAATTTACATTTTAATCAAAGAGGTTTTAGACAATTCTATTGATGAATTTGTTATGGGAGCCGGAAAAACTATTGAAATTACCCTAAAAGAAAAAACCGTTACCGTTCGCGATTACGGTCGTGGTATTCCTTTAGGAAAAGTGGTTGATGTGGTTTCTAAAATGAATACAGGTGGAAAATACGACTCTAAGGCATTTAAAAAATCGGTTGGTCTTAACGGAGTTGGTACCAAAGCAGTAAATGCTCTTTCCTCCTATTTTAAGGTACAATCCGTAAGAGAAGGTAAAACTAAATATGCCGAATTCTCAAAAGGTGAACTCACTTTTGAAAGCGACATAGAACCTTCATCTCTACGAAAAGGTACCAAAGTTACTTTTATTGCCGACAAAGAAATTTTTCACAACTACAAATACCGTAACGAGTACATTATTAAAATGATACAAAATTACGTGTATCTAAATACCGGTTTAACCATTACTTTTAATGGTGAAAAATATTTCTCGGAAAACGGATTAAAAGATTTATTGGAAGATAATATTCCGGAAGAATCTCAATTA
This sequence comes from Flavobacteriaceae bacterium, assembly GCA_026988395.1. GTDB lineage: Bacteria > Bacteroidota > Bacteroidia > Flavobacteriales > Flavobacteriaceae > S010-17. The sequence goes on from JALSLI010000040.1 coordinate 20,023, forward strand.
TTTCCTATTATACATCTAAAAGATGAAGATATTGAAATTGCTTTAACATACAGCAAAGCACAATATTCTGAGGAATACTATTCCTTTGTAAACGGACAGCATACCACACAAGGTGGAACGCATCTAAATGCTTTTAAAGAAGCATTAGTTAAAACCATACGGGATTTTTTTGGTAAAAATTACGACACATCAGATATTAGAAAATCCATCGTTGCAGCAATTAGTATTAAGGTAATGGAACCTGTTTTTGAAAGTCAAACCAAAACCAAACTCGGCTCTACCGAAATGGGTGGCGACTTACCAACAGTAAGAACTTTTATCAATGATTTTGTAAAACACCGCTTTGATAACTACCTGCATAAAAATCCGGATGTAGCCGAGAAAATTCAAAAGAAAATTCTACAAGCCGAAAAAGAACGTAAAGAACTCTCCGGAATACGAAAACTTGCCAGAGACAGAGCTAAAAAAGCAAGTTTACACAACAAAAAATTACGTGATTGCCGTATTCATCTAAGTGATATGAAAAAAGAAAATCGCTTGGATACCTCCATTTTTATTACTGAGGGAGATTCCGCCAGCGGTTCCATCACAAAATCACGTGATGTAAACACACAAGCCGTTTTTAGTCTAAAAGGAAAACCATTAAACTCATACGGTTTAACAAAAAAAATTGTTTACGAAAACGAAGAATTTAACCTACTTCAAGCTGCTTTAAACATAGAAGACAGTATCGAAAATTTACGCTATAACAACATTATTATTGCTACGGATGCCGATGTTGACGGAATGCACATTCGTTTATTATTAATCACATTTTTCTTACAATTCTTTCCGGAAGTGATTAAAGAAGGTCATTTATATATTTTAGAAACACCTCTTTTTAGAGTACGTGATAAAAATCAGACTTTCTATTGCTATTCGGAAGAAGAAAAACAACAAGCTATAAAAAAACTAAAAGGAAAGCCGGAAATTACGCGATTTAAAGGTCTTGGTGAAATCTCTCCAAACGAATTTAAACATTTTATAGGTAAAGATATGCGTTTAGCACCGGTGATGCTCGATAAAGAAAATCCGATACCTACAATGTTAGAATTTTATATGGGAAAAAACACCCCTGATCGACAAAAATTTATCATTGAGAATCTAAAATTTGAAGTCGATTTAATTGAGGAATAAAGATAGTTACGTCCATACAGCCATAATAAAATAGTTTAAAAAACTTTATTAAAGTTATTATCCTAATGCAAGAAGAAAACCAAAACAACGAACAAAACAACAACCAAGAAACCATTACCAAAGTAACAGGAATGTATAAAGAATGGTTTTTAGATTATGCCAGTTACGTAATTTTAGAACGTGCCGTTCCTGCTTTGGATGACGGACTAAAACCCGTACAACGACGTATCATGCAGTCTATGAAAGATTTAGATGACGGACGTTACAATAAAGTTGCCAATCTCGTTGGGCATACTATGCAATACCATCCGCATGGTGATGCCAGTATTACCGATGCAATGGTGCAAATCGGTCAAAAAGAATTGCTTATCGATATGCAAGGAAACTGGGGAAACGTACTCACCGGAGACCGTGCCGCTGCCGCTCGTTACATTGAAGCTCGTCTTTCTAAATTTGCTCTTGAAGTCGTTTTTAATCCAAAAACTACCAAATGGCAACAATCATATGACGGCAGACGTAAAGAACCGGTAAATCTTCCGGTAAAATTTCCATTGCTTCTCGCACAAGGTACTGAGGGAATTGCTGTTGGACTTTCCACCAAAATCCTGCCTCATAATTTTAATGAATTAATAGACGCTTCCATAAAGTACCTTAAAGGAAGAAGTTTCACTTTATATCCTGATTTTTTAACCGGAGGAATCGCCGATATATCCAATTATAACGACGGAAAACGTGGAGGAAAAGTACGCGTTAGAGCCAAAATAAAACAACTCGATAAAAAAACGTTGGTTGTAACCGAATTGCCTTTCGGAAATACAACAGGCTCATTAATTAATTCCATTATAAAAGCCAATGAAAAAGGCAAAATAAAGATCAAAAAAATTGAAGATAATACGGCTGCCGAAGTAGAAATACGCATTCATTTGCCTGCCGGAGTATCGCCTGACAGAACAATTGATGCTCTATATTCTTTTACTAATTGTGAAATTTCCATCTCTCCATTATCTTGTGTTATTGAAGACAATAAACCTATTTTTATAGGTGTTACGGAAATGCTAAAATTATCTACCGACCAAACTGTTGGGTTAATTAAACAAGAACTCGAAATTCAATTAAACGAATTACAAGAAAAATGGCATTTTGCTTCCTTAGAACGTATTTTTATCGAAAACCGTATCTATCGCGATATTGAAGAAGAAGAAACTTGGGAAGGTGTTATCCAAGCAATAGACAAAGGATTAAAACCACATATTAAACACTTAAAACGTGCCATTACCGAAGAGGATATCACTCGGTTAACCGAAATTCGCATTAAAAAAATATCAAAATTCGATATCGATAAAGCAAAACAAAATATTGAAGCTTTGGAAGCCCAAATCACCGAAGTAAAACATCATTTAGAGCATTTAGTCGATTATGTAATCGAATATTTTAAAAATTTAAAAGCCAAATACGGTAAAGGTAAA
>JALSLI010000041.1 GCA_026988395.1 Flavobacteriaceae bacterium
AAATTTTACAATTACCTTTCTAATGCCGTTTAAAAATTATATTTTTATCTACAATTATATTTTTTAACTGAATATTGATTTTAAGTTGTTCCATTAAATTTGCAGTAGGATATGTCTTTTCAATCAAAAGTAAAAATTATTGTAAATTTTGCAGTATAATAGATAGAAATATTACTTTTTGTTTTTTCGGAATTCATTTTTTTTAATCCAAAAAATCAAAAAAAAAGAAAAGAATAATGATAAATATAAATAAAATTATATATTTGCTATATCTTACTCATTTACTTACTGGTATAAATAAGATAAAAAAATAAATTATGAATAAAAGAATTTTAAAATCAGTTCTATTTGTTGTTGCTTTTTTAGCAATAGTAACGGTGTACTCACAAAACCCATCTGCTCCAAATAGAACGCCACCTCCACCTCCCGGAGTTCCAATTGACGGAGGTATAATTGCATTATTAACTGTGGCTATTGGTTATGCCGTAAATAAATTACGTATTAAAAAATAAATTATTGTAATTGCTGTAAGCGTATTGCATATTTGCCAATAACATCAAATTCTAAATTTACAAAATCACCAACCTTTATATTTTTTAGGTTGGTATTGTTATATGTATATGGAATTATAGCAACACTAAATGAATCTTTTTTAGAATCTACAACTGTGAGGCTAATTCCGTTAACTGTTATAGAACCCTTTTCAATAGTTAGATTACCGGTAGTGCCATCGTATTTAAAAGAATATATCCAACTACCATTATCATTTTTAACTGAGGTACACTCTGCAATTTGATCTACATGACCTTGCACTATATGACCATCCAAACGACTCCCTAAAATCATGCCTCTTTCAAGATTTATCTGATCACCAATTTTAAGTTGGTTTAAGTTTGTTTTATTTAATGTCTCTTTTATTGCGGTAACAACATAATGTGTGTCATATTTTTCTACAACTGTTAAACAAACACCATTATGAGCAACACTTTGGTCTATTCTTAACTCGTCTAAAAAAGAACAACGAACACCAATTTGTAAATTTTCATTTTCTTTTTCAATTGAAATTACCTCTCCTAATTCTTCTATAATTCCTGTAAACATTTTGTTAATTTAATTGATTACTTTTGTAATGTCAAAAATATAAAAAATAGAAGTGAAAATATGAAAAAAAGTAATAAAATAAAAGTCGGAATATCTGTTGGTGATTTAAATGGAATAGGAGTAGAGGTTATTTTAAAAACTTTTTCTGATAACCGAATGCTGGATTTTTGTACACCAATTATTTTTGCTTCTTCAAAAGCAGTGTCCTTTCATAAAAATAAATTAGGATTAAAAGTGCCGATTCACGGAATTTCAAATCTAAAACAAATAGTAGAACATAAAGTGAATTTATTAAATATTTGGAAAGAAGAAATCCAAATTAATTTAGGGAAAGAGGATCCGGAAATAGGTAAATATGCTTTTTTGTCCTTAAAGGAAGCAGTTAAAGCATTAAAAAATGATGAAATTGATGTTTTAGTAACTGCTCCTATAAATAAAAACACAATTCAATCAGATGATTTTAGATTTAAAGGACATACCGAATATTTAGAAAGTGAGTTAAACGGAGAAGCTTTAATGATATTAATGACAGTCGAACTACGTATTGGTTTGGTGACCGGTCACATACCAATTAAGGATGTTGCAAATACCATTAATAAAGATTTAATAAAGCGAAAAGTATTAAATATGTACCATAGTTTAATACAAGATTTTCAAATTAGTAAACCAAAAATAGCTGTTTTAGGATTAAATCCACATTGTGGTGATCATGGTGTTATTGGCAGTGAAGATGATGAAATTATTAGACCATTAATGCATCAATTACAAGATGATAGAAAACTAATTTACGGCCCTTATGCGTCAGATAGTTTTTTTGGCACACAAGCATATAAAAAATTTGATGGTGTTATGGCAATGTACCACGATCAAGGTTTAGCACCATTTAAAGCTTTAAGTTTTGGTAACGGTGTTAACTTTACAGCAGGTTTAGATAAAATTAGAACCTCTCCGGATCACGGAACAGCTTTCGAGATAGCAGGAAAAGGAATTGCTGATAATAGTTCATTTAAAGAAGCCGTTTTTCAAGCCATTAAGATATTTAAAAACCGAAAAGAATATACTGAGTTGACAAGTAATACTTTAAAAATAAAAAAAACTAGAAATTTCAGAAAATAAAAAAGAATATTCTTTACGAGAAATAATTTATTTTCATATCTTTGCACGCTCAAACAAATAAACAAGACGATGCGAAGTGATTATTTGATATCTTTTAAAGGTTTAAAACAAGGAGAGCATCATTTTGATTATGATATTGATAAAAAGTTCTTTGATTTATTTACTTATGATGATTACTTGGATGCGAATATCCAAGCAGATGTAACATTAGTAAAAAAGTCAACATTAATGGAATTGACTTTTCATATTAAAGGTAATGTGTTAGTGAATTGTGATCTCTCAGGGGAAGAATTTAACCAACCTATTGAAGGCACTTTAGATATAATTGTTAAATTTGGAGAAAAATTTAATAACGATGATGAAGTAATATTAATACTACCACATGAAAGTCATAGTTTAGATGTAGCACAGTATATTTATGAAACAACAATACTTTCTACACCTATAAAAAGAGTGCATCCCGGAGTTTTAGACGGTTCGTTAAAATCGGAAGCATTAGAGAAATTAAAAGAATTAGAAAATAAAAAAGAAGAAAAAATAGACCCACGTTGGGATAAATTAAAAGGATTAATATAAAAGATTAAAATATTTAGAAATGGCACATCCAAAGAGAAAAATATCTAAACAAAGAAGAAATAAAAGAAGAACACATTACAAGGCAAAAGCTCCTCAATTAGCTGTTGATCCTACAACAGGAGAAGCTCATTTATCGCATAGAGCACACTGGTTTGAAGGTAAATTATATTACCGCGGCCAAGTTGTAATTGATGCTGTTGAAGATGAAGAAGTTGCCTAACTTTAAATTGTGTATATAATATAAAAAGCCCTCTAAAAGTAGGGTTTTTTGTTTTTTTTTTTATAGAAAAGTAGCAAAAAATGATAAAAATTAGTCTTTTTATCATTTTTTTTTCATTACTTTGAAACTTTATTTTACTCAAAAAAATAAAAATTATGCAAAAAATAACAGCAGCTATAACTGCCGTTGGTAAGTATCTTCCGGACTATGTTTTAACAAACAAAGAGTTGGAAACAATGGTCGATACTAATGATGAATGGATTGTTACCAGAACTGGAATTAAAGAAAGAAGAATTCTTAAAGGTGAAGGTAAAGGAACATCTTATATGGCAATTCGTGCCGCAAAAGATTTGATTAAAAAATCAAATATTAATCCCAAAGATATTGAATTGGTAATTGTAGCAACTGCTACGCCAGATATGCAGGCTGCATCTACCTCCGCTTTTGTAGCTTCTCAGATAGGAGCAACAGAAGCTTTTTCATTTGATCAAATAGCAGCGTGTTCTAGTTTTTTATTTGGCATGTCAACAGCTGCCAGATACATTGAATCCGGTAAATATAAAAAAGTATTATTAATAGGAGCAGATAAAAATTCTTCTATGATTGACTATACCGATCGTGCAACTTGTATTATCTTTGGTGATGGTGCCGGAGCTGTTTTGTTTGAACCAAATCATGAAAATTTAGGGTTGCAAGACGAGCTTTTAAAAAGCGATGGTGTAGGTAGAGAATTTCTTCATGTTAAAGCAGGTGGCTCTATTTTGCCGGCTTCCATTGAGACAGTAACTAATAAGTTACATTACGTTTATCAAGACGGAAAAACAGTATTTAAGTATGCTGTTTCTAATATGGCAGATGTAAGTGATAAAATACTTAAACGGAATAAATTAGAAAAAAAAGATGTAAATTGGTTGGCAGCTCATCAGGCAAATAAAAGAATTATTGATGCAACTGCCAGAAGAATGGATTTAAGTGAAGATAAGGTAATGCTAAACATACAAAAATACGGCAATACAACATCGGCAACTTTACCCTTACTTTTAAACGATTACGAAGAACAATTAAAAAAAGGAGATAATATCATTTTTGCCGCTTTTGGTGGAGGTTTCACTTGGGGAGCAATCTACTTTAAATGGGCATATAACTATAATAAAAATAAGTAACTAACCGTTAAAACTAATATTATGAATTTAAAAGACATCCAAAATTTAATCAAATTTGTTGCTAAATCAGGTGCAAGTGAAGTTAAATTAGAAATGGAAGATATTAAAATCACCATTAAAACAGGTAGTGATAAAACTGAAACTACAATTGTACACCAAGCAGCAATGCAAGCAATGCCACAAGCAATGATGCCTCAAGCTGTTCCTGCTCAAGAGGTCCCTGCTCAAGTAGCCGAAACCAAAAAAGAAGATGACTCTAAATACGTAACTATAAAATCACCTATTATTGGTACATTTTATAGAAAACCATCACCTGATAAACCAAATTTTGTTGAAGTTGGCGATACTGTTAATGTTGGTGATACTGTTTGTATTATCGAAGCAATGAAACTTTTTAACGAAATCGAATCAGAGGTTTCCGGTAAAATTGTAAAAGTTTTAGTAGATGACGCAACTCCGGTAGAGTTTGATCAACCATTGTTTTTAGTAGATCCTTCGTAATTAATTATTTTAAAGATGTTTAAAAAAATATTAATTGCCAATAGAGGTGAAATAGCACTACGAGTAATTAGAACTTGTAGAGAAATGGGAATAAAATCTGTTGCAGTTTATTCTACCGCAGATAAAGATAGTTTACATGTAAAATTTGCTGATGAGGCTGTGTGTATTGGACCTCCTTCAAGTGCAGAATCGTATCTTAAAATGTCAAATATTATCGCTGCTGCGGAAGTAACTAATGCCGATGCAATTCATCCGGGATACGGATTTTTAGCAGAAAATGCCAAGTTTTCTAAAATTTGTGAAGAACACGGTATTAAATTTATTGGAGCAACTGCCGAAATGATTAATTTAATGGGAGATAAAGCATCGGCAAGAGATACCATGAAAAAAGCTGGAGTACCTATTATTCCGGGTTCCGATGGAATTTTAGAAAATTTTGAAGAAGCTGAGAAATTAGCAGATGAAATGGGGTATCCGGTTATGCTTAAAGCTACTGCAGGAGGTGGCGGAAAAGGAATGCGTGCCGTTTGGAAAAAAGAAAATTTACATGATGCTTGGGATTCTGCTCGCCAAGAAGCAAAAGCAGCCTTTGGGAATGATGGGATGTATCTCGAAAAATTAATCGAAGAACCTCGTCATATAGAAATTCAAATTGTAGGTGATTCTACCGGTAAAGCTTGCCATTTGTCTGAAAGAGATTGTTCTATTCAACGTCGTCATCAAAAATTAACCGAAGAAACACCTTCGCCTTTTATGACAGATGAATTACGTGAAAAAATGGGACGTGCAGCTGTTTTAGCAGCCGAATCTATAAAATATGAAGGAGCCGGAACCGTTGAATTTTTAGTTGATAAGCATCGGAATTTCTATTTTATGGAAATGAATACACGTATTCAAGTTGAGCATCCTATTACCGAACAAGTAATTGATTTTGATTTGATACGTGAGCAGATTTTAGTTGCTGCAGGTGTTCCAATATCAGGAAAAAATTACATTCCTAAATTACATTCTATTGAATGTAGAATTAATGCTGAAGATCCGTATAATGATTTTAGACCTTCTCCGGGAAAAATTACAACTTTTCATGCTCCGGGAGGACACGGCATACGTATCGATACACATGTTTATGATGGATATGTAATTCCGCCGTATTATGATTCTATGATTGCGAAACTAATTACTACTGCTCAAACAAGAGAAGAAGCAATTAATAAAATGAAAAGAGCATTAGACGAATTTGTAATTGAAGGAGTAAAAACAACGATTCCTTTTCATAGACAATTAATGGAAAATCCGGATTATTTAGCCGGAAATTATACCACTAAATTTATGGAGGACTTCAAAATGAAGGAGGAATAGTAAAAAATATTTAAAAAACTTTCTTGTTTTAAAACAAGAAAGTTTTTTATTTTTAAGAAATGTCAATAGAAAAGATAACATCATACCTCATTCATCCAATAATATTTGGTGTTGTAGCTACGATAACCTATTTTATTTTATTACCAGAATTTTTACCTGAGGACTTTAAATTACAAATTATTTTTATTGTTTTTATTAGTACTTATATAATTCCGGTTTTATTTTTATTTCTTTTAAAATCATTTGGTTCTATCCATTCTTTTCATCTTTCACAAATACACGAACGAAAATTCCCTGTATTTTTTTTTATTATCCTTAATTTATTACTTGCTTATCGCTTATTTCAAATTCCTAAATTAGAGCTTCTATCTCTATTCTTTTTATCAAGTACTATTAGTCTATTTATTGTTTATTTATTTTTACTAGTTAAAATAAAACTTAGTTTACATACTTTATCTTTGGGATTATTCACAACTTTTATAGCGTTAATCAGTTATCATTATAAGATTGATTTAATACTGCCAATTTCGTTTTTAATATTACTTTCAGGATACATTGCCCATGTACGACTAAAATTAAAAGCACATACACATTTTGAAGTATATTTGGGTTATCTTATTGGAGTAGTAACCGAAATAAGTTGTTATTATTTTATTTTTAAGGGATAAATAGTTTCAGAAGTGTTAACCGCAAAATTAATTCATGAAATTAACCTTGTTTTTCTGTGATTTACCTAATAAAAATAGAGATTGTGGTGTGTTTTTCGAGTTAAAGAATATAAAACTGCAAACCAAATTTTAATTCCTTTGTTGTAATTTTTTCATTCTCTATTGTTGCATTTTTAAATAATGGTGTTAATCCATAATACATAAAGAAATTCCAATTCCCATATCCGGCAGCAACAGTTATTCCATATTGTAATTTATTAATGGCATTTAAATTCTTATAGACTTGCTTTTTATTTATTTCAAAAACAGATTTAGATAAAAAGATATAATTAAATTTAATTCCGGAATAAATTCGCCAAAATTTATATTTTTCAATAGTAGAAGTACGCCAACGAATTTCAAGAGGGAATTCCAATTGATTTATTTTTAATCTATTAGTCTTATAATCTTCTTCAAAATAATTGAAGATAGTTTGTCCGTTTTCTTCATAAATTTTTAAATTATGAAAATAGGTTTGATAGCCATAACCTAATCCGGCACCAAAACCAAAATTCCGTTGTTCGTTAACCGGAAGATCTCTTATAAAACCAATAGAAAAGCTATTAGAAAATCCGGATTGTGAAGCATCTTTAGGAAGTCTATCTAAAACATTATAACTAAATTTAAAATAAATTTGATCTTCTAAGTAATATCCTTTTTTTTCTTCTTTTAATTGCCCATATCCTGCAACATATGCGAATAAAAGGAATAATAAAAATTTATGATTTAGATGATTTATTACCTTTGAAAACATATTCATTATTAATATTAACATAAATTAAAACCAAATTTACATCATTTGCTTTAATTAAAACAGAATTCAAAGGATAAATTGGATTATTTAAGGAAACAAAAAAAGGCAATCTGTAAGATTGCCTTTTTTTTATAAAATAGAATTAATTATTTTTTTCTACTAACAGTTGTAGCAGAATAATTAATTTTTAGAGCATCTACTTCTCTGAGTTCTTTTTTGATATCGTAAATCGTACCAACATCAGTATTTACATCTGCTTTAATAGATGTTGTTAATCTTGGTAATTCACTTTCTGTTACTTTTGTACGTTTATCTAAAATGAAATTTTTAATTTCTTTAGTAGAAGCAAGTTTGTCGTTTAGTTGTATAAAATCGCCCTTTTTACCGGGAACTTTTCCAACATAAATATAACTTACCAATTTTTTTTGCTCTAATTTTTTAGTCTCAGTGGCTTTTGGTAAAACTTGCTTTACTTTTAAATCACTATCTTTCATTGTAGTTGTTACCATAAAAAAGAACAGTAGCATAAATACAATATCAGGCAACGATGCTGTGTTTACAGCAGGCATGTCATTTTTTTTCTTATTAAATTTAGCCATATTTATTCAATTTTTGCTGGTTCTGCTTCTGATAATAACATTGGAAAACGTTCTTTAACAGATTCTAATTTCTTTTTAAGCATCTCGTTTTTAGGATTTTTCTTAGCTCTTTCTTTTAAAGATTCGTAAGATTCTCCATACATTTTTTGTGCTTCTCTTTCACGTAATTCGTTATAAGCTCGTACCAATTCATTGGTTACTTGCACATAAACACCATGTTTGGTCTTACGTGAACTTTGAATTGAGATTACGGCACGATTTGGATGTACAGAAGAATTTTCCAAACGTTTACCTTCACAATAATCGCATGGTTTTCCATCTTTTCCTACTCCACCACCATTATCTAAAAACTTTTTTGCTTCTTCTCTTAATTGTTCTACCGTCATGTATTTACCATCACCTTCGATTCCTCCACCACTAACTAAGATTTCACCATTTTTATTAATATTAACAATAAAGGCGTTCTTTTTCTTAATGTCCGGCGGTTTTTGTGTTTTATCTTGTTTAGGAGGCAACTTTCTAGGGATACCGGCATCAATATCCATAGTAGTTGTTACTAAGAAGAAAATAAGCAGTAAGAAGGCAATATCCGCCATCGAACCTGCATTAATTTCCGGTATATCTCTTTTTGCCATAAGTATTGTTTATTTTAATATTTAACTAAAGACTTCACGGAGTCAAAGACTACGAGTAAAAAGGCAATTACACCTAAGGTCATACTAAATTTAATTCCGGCATCTACCAATTTAGATGTAGATCCGGCTTCAAGCATCACCTCGTGTTTACCATTATAGGCAGCACCATCTCCTGCCATCATATAATTAATCGCAAAAATTATACCAAATACAGCTAGACTAATTAAAGTCTTTTTAAGTGTTGCAGGATTTTTTAGTAAGTTGAATATGGAAAACAATATTGTAATCGCAACAGTTACCAATAATATTAACATAGTATAGTTAATAATCATGCTTACTGCTGATTCATCACCATCAGTTTGGATAACTCTTACTAAAAGAATTACACCGATAACCGAAATGATTAATGTTATGAATTTTAAAAAATTAGCTTTCATAAATTATTTCTTTTTAGTGTATTTTACTAATAAATCAATTAATGAAATAGATGCATTTTCCATTCCGTTAACAATACTATCAATTTTAGATACAATATAATTGTATAATATTTGTAGAATAATCGCAACAATTAATCCAAATACAGTTGTTAATAATGCTACTTTAATACCGTGGGCAACAACTTCTGCAGAAATAGTACCGGCAGTTTCGATAGCATCAAATGCACCAATCATACCAATAACTGTACCCATAAATCCTAACATCGGAGCTAATGCAATAAATAGTGTTAACCAAGATACATTTTTCTCTAATAATCCCATTTGTACGCCACCGTAACCTACAACTGCCTTTTCAGCTGCATCTACACCTTCACCATCACCAACTCTTTTAAGTCCTTGGTAAAATATAGAAGCTACCGGTCCTTTAGTGTTTCTAGCAACTTCTTTTGCCGCTTCAATACCACCTTCTTCTAGAGCATCTTCGATTTGTTGTACTAATTTATCAGGATTAGTAGAAGCCATGTTTAAATAAATAATACGCTCAATTGCAATTGCAAGACCTAAAATCAATGCTAATAATACAATTCCCATAAATCCGGGACCACCTTCAATAAACTTTTGTTTTAATACTTCGGTAAAACCTTGTTCTGTAGCAGCAGGTTCTGCTTGAGCATACGTAGTTTGAATTGTTCCTAAAAACAAACCTGTGATTGCTAAAATTCTAGATAATTTTTTCATTTTTAAATTGAGTTTTAATTAATTTTATTTAATGCGTTAAAGATACATAATTTTCTTAAACAACAAAATTTTGCGGAGAGAACAGGATTCGAACCTGCGAGAGCTTGCACCCAACACGCTTTCCAGGCGTGCGCCTTAAACCACTCGGCCATCTCTCCATGAGATCTTTCTGCTGTAAAAGTTGGCACAAGAAACAAAAAAATACTTATTCTGTAAAATTTATTTCTATTTTCTTTTAAACAATTTTACACAAATGTTCTTAAATCCCTATAATACAGTCATTTCTCCTCTTAAAGGATTTTCAAAATATTCTTTAAATTTAAGATATTCTACTTCTTCACCAAGTAAATACATCAATTTTGCCAATGCAGCTTCTGTTGTAATGTCTTTTCCGCTGATGATACCTATTTCTTTTAACTGTGAACTTGTTTCATACAATCCCATATTTACACTTCCTGTGATACATTGCGTAACATTAATTATTTGGATTCCTCTATTTATTGCTTGTTTTAATAAAGTGATGATTCCTTTTTTTGTGGGTGCATTCCCCGAACCAAAGGTTTCTAAAATGACACCCTTTAAATCTTTTAAATTTAGAATGGTTTCGATAGTTTTTTCAGTAATACCCGGAAATAATTTTAATATTACCACATTTTGATTCAATTTTTTTCGAACGATTAATTTTTTTGAAGATTTTTTTTGAAGCAATAAATGTTCTTGAAAACTTAGATGTACACCGCTTTCTGCCAAATGTGGAAAATTTGGTGAGGAAAATGCATCAAAATGTTCCGAATTAATTTTAGTTGTTCTATTTCCGCGATATAATTTGTATTCAAAATACAATCCAACTTCTTTTATGATGGGTTCTTCATTTTTATATGCAGATGCAATTTCAATAGCAGTTATCACATTTTCTTTGGCATCGGTTCTTAAATCGCCTATTGGTAATTGTGAACCGGTAAAAATAACAGGTTTACATAGGTTTTCAAGCATGAAACTTATGGCAGAAGCAGTATAAGACATGGTGTCGCTTCCGGTAAGGATAACAAATCCATCTGTTGTTTCATAGTGTTTTTGAATAATATTTATAATATCTATCCAATATTTCGGATTCATATTTGAGGAATCAATAGGTGTTTTAAAAGTAATCGTTTTTATTTTACAAGGTAATTGGTTTAATTCCGGAATTCTCTTCCTTAAATTACTAAAGTCAAATGGTAATAATGAATTGGTTTTGTAGTCTTTAACCATTCCTATTGTTCCTCCTGTATAAATTAATAAGATATTCTTTTTTTTTGCCATTTTGTCTTTTCGTAATTATATGGTATAATTTATGCTGTAAAAGTAGTAATTTTAAAATTATAAAAGAGAAAAAATAGAATTATGGGAGCATATATTTTAATGGGTTTAATTGCACTTGTTGGTGCACTTGTACAAGGAAAGTTAAAAAGTAAATTTGAAAAATATTCTAGAATGCCTTTGCATAACGGAATGACAGGTAAAGATATTGCCGAAAAAATGTTACATGATAATGGTATTTATAATGTAAAAGTGATTTCGGTTCGTGGTAGATTAACCGATCATTACAATCCTTTAGATAAAACTGTAAATTTAAGTGAGGCAGTTTATAATCAACAAAATGTTGCCGCCGCCGCTGTTGCTGCACATGAATGTGGTCATGCTGTTCAACATGCAGTTGGTTATCCTTGGTTAAAATTACGCAGTATGATTGTGCCTGTTGTGAGTATTTCTTCTAAATTGGCACAATGGATTTTGTTAGCCGGAATTTTTATGGTGCACAGTTTTCCACAATTATTATTTTTTGGAATTTTACTTTTTGCGGCGACAGTAATTTTTAGTTTTATCACGCTTCCGGTAGAATATGATGCTAGTAATCGTGCATTAAAATGGTTAGAAAGTGCCCGTATTTTAGATGCAAATGAACACGATGCAGCAAAAGATGCTTTAAAATGGGCAGCAAGAACTTATGTTGTTGCTGCGATTTCTTCTTTAGTAACACTACTTTATTATCTTAATATTTATAATAACCGTAGATAGTATTTTTTGTAATAAGACATAAAAAACCGTCTTAAATATCTATTTAAGACGGTTTTACTTACTAAAAAAAATTAAATTTAAATACTTTTTACAAATTAGCAGGATATAATGTGGTAAAATCTACCGCTTTGTTTAAGTTTTTAGAAGCTACAAAATTTGAACCATAAGTAGCATCTATTGCCATCAAAATTTTGTTGGCAATGTATGCATTTCCTCTAGCTGTTGGGTGTACACCATCTAAAGAGAATGTGTTTCCAAAAAGATATTGATTAGTCATGGTAAATTCATCAAATTGTAAACCTCCGTTTGCTAAATCTTGCATTGTAGTGTTTACATCAACAAAAGCCAAGTCGTTGGCAGTAGCCAAAGCTTCAATAGTTGTATTGTAAGCATCAGTAGCTGTTTTAACTTCGGTAACTTCATCTTTTGATAATACCCATTTATCTTCTAAAGGAACAGAAACACCATTTACATATTGTGGATTTCCTCCAACCGTTGTACCTATAAAATCTTTTGCTTTTAAGATAATATAATCATCTGCAGTTGCCATTCTGTAGTTTGGTATTCCGAAAGCAGTTAAATCCATTAAATAATCATCTACAATGGTCACAGGATTGTTACCTTCTACAAAGGTGATATTACGTTTTGCCATTTCGGCATCAGCTACAGCTTGTGGTATTACATTATTTGTAACTAAATAAGCAAGTGCTTGTTGAACACCACCATTATAAGTTGCAAAAGCACCATTTAATTGAGCAACAGAAGCCGCATCTAATGGAACCGGATTGTAAGGAACCGTAGTGAAATAAGGTAAAGAATTTACATAAGGAATGTTTAAAACAACTCCTTTTGCTCCATTAGCAGTTAATTGGCTTACAAAAGTATTGTAAGCAAAAGCAAAAACATTAGGATCAGTAATGTCATTAGAAGCATAAGTACTTGTATCTGAATTTCCGGTTTGGTTTGTACCAGCACCACCATCTGCAGCGTAAACTAAAACGTCATTTGCACCAATCCAAAGACTGAAAAATGTAGGGTTCATAGCAACTGCATCTTCTAATACAGAAGCATTAGCTGAAGAAGCCATTCTTGCAAAATACGGATTTGCAAGTCCTAAAGGAACGTTAGTTATATTACCGTAACCATTTGCCAAAAGATGAAAACTTTTAGCTCCCGGAACACCCATATTGTTATATGGTCCCGGGTTTGGGGCTAACACAGTTGTTGGTGTTGCCGGTAAAACAGCAGGACCGGAACCGTTAAAGTATAATCTGGGGTTTTGAAAAACATTACCACCAAACAACATTCCTCCAATATTATCATTCATATAAGGAATGGTAAAATTGCCACCACCTGCATTAGCAAATTTATCAGCTAAAATTTTAGGTATAGAATGGTCTTGAGCGGCTATAAAAAGAGCACCATCAGTAAATCCGGCTGTTAAAGAATTACCAACAGCAACATAGGTTGAAAAATCCGCATTACCGTTTGTAAGTACCGGAGGAGCAGGAACTTGATCTGCGTCCCATTGTTTTTCATCTACACATGATGTCGTAATTAATCCTAATGCAATTAGGATTAATAAAAATTTAATTGAAATATATTTTTTCATTTTATAATTTGTTTTTAATTGTTAATCGTCCAAGATACATATAATAAAGAACCGATGTTACCTGCTCCCGGAGCACTACGATAGTCTTTTCCACCTAAATTTGTTCCTCCTAATTTAAAAGTAGATTTCCATTTAGGCATAGAATAGTTAATTTGAGCGTCTAATACAGTTCTAGACTCAATAACGGCATTGGCAGAGCTAGATTCCCATAGGTAAGCGGAATTCCATCTTCCATTTACATTAAATCCGAAGTTTTTAAATAAGTTACTGTTTCCAAATGACAATTTAAATTTGTGTTCCGGAGTATTAAAACCTGCTCTAAAATCAGGATCGGAAGTTTGATCAAAGTCTAATTTAGAATAAGCATAATTTGTACCGATACGGAAACCATCTCCTACAATAGTAGATAAACCAATTACTGCTCCGTAAGAATTTATGTCTGCATTAGAGTTGGTGTATAATTGAAATACTTGAAAATTCCCTGTAGCAATATCAATAACACCGCTCATATCAGAAGTACTTCCTGTCACAGGCGTTACTACTAATTTCTGACTCATAAATTTATCATATTTGTTGTAATATGCATTTAAGTCGATTGCAATTTTTTTAATTTTTCCACGGTATCCAATATCAAAAGCAGCAACTTTTTCAGGTTGTACCAATGGCGTTTGTACAGCTACTAAATCAGCCGGATTTCCGGAAGCAGCAAAAGCATTTACAGAAGTTAAAGAGTAGGAGTCATAATAGGCATCACGACCTGTTAATGGTGTTCCCGGTAAAGTTCTGTCTAAATTGGCAGGAGAAGCTCCTACTAAAATAGCTCTACCTACGTTAAATCCGATAAATAAATCTTGCGTTGTAGGGTTTCTGAAACCGGTTTGAACTGAGGCTCTAAAATTATGTTGTTTGTTATCACCTGCAGCATAGTTAACAGAAAAACGTGGCGATAAAGCAGCATCAAAAAATTCATTTTTATCCATACGTACCGAAGCAGTAAGTTTTAAACGGTCATCAACAAACTTTTTTGAAGCTTGTAAATAAGCACCATATTCGTTGTATTTAATTGGTCCATCGTAATCTGTAAAGATTGTTCCTCCTGAATCTAGAGAATATTGTCTGTAATTACCACCAATTTGTAAATCAACAACATCGTTTAAAAGACTTTTAAAATTGTAATTACCTTCTGCTACATTCATAGATGTTTTATCAATAAATTTAGATCCTTGAGTTACATCAGGATTATTTACAATAGCATTGTAAGCAGCATCAAATTGAGGTGTTCCGGGTTGTAATAAAGGATAAGCATTATTTGCAGCATTTCTTGCAGCTGCATGAGCTTGAGCGGCAGTCGCACCTCCTAAAACAGCTGTTAAGTAGCCTCCTGTATAAGTTCCAAACCATTCTGTAGCGTCTTTTTTAGCTAAATTAATACCTGTAAATCTTAGATCATAAGAATCACCTGCATCTTCAGAAGTACGGTAAGCTCTTAAAAAGAAATCTTTGTTTCTAATTTCAATTCTGGCTTGTTGCATGATAAAATTCTTTAATTGGTAACGGTTCGCTCCTTGGTATATCGTGTTCCCCATTCCTACTCGATAGTTACCGATGATTTCCAAATCATTTTCAAAAGGTCTAAAGTGTAAAGCACCATCAAATTTGATACTTTTTGCTTTATAATCGGTTAAATCTTGTTCCATATAACCTTCTCTTCCTACTTTAATGGAAGGAATTAAATTACTGGCTCCGGCAGGAATTAAACCTAAACCTTCTAAAGCAATAGCAACATCGTGAATGTCAGTTGCTACTTCATCACCATAAATATTTAATCCGTCATGAGCATACATGGTATCCGGAAAAAGACTTCTAGGTATGATAGTATCTGCTTTACCGGATTCGGTTAAAACATACATATTTGTGTCATTTGCAACCCAATCTGTACCTTCTAAATAAGAAAAAGAGGCTTTTCCGGCAAATTTTTCACTAAAAGCATGAGCAGCACGAACTCCAAAATCAGTATAAGGATCTGTTCCACCTGCTTCCGATTTTGTAACTCCTTTTTTGATGTATGCAGAAATACCTTGATTTTCAAAAGGATTTTTACTGGTCATAAATAAGATACCGTTAAATGCGTTTGCACCGTATAAAGCAGAAGAAGCTCCGGGTAATAATTCAACAGATTTTACATCTAGTTCGTTTATACCAACTAAATTACCCATTACAAAGTTAAGAGCAGGAGAGGAGTTATCCATTCCGTCAATTAATTGTACAAATCTAGTGTTTGAAAAAGTAGCGAAACCACGGGTGTTAACCGAGTTAAAAGTTAAACTACTGGTGTTTACATCAACTCCTTTTAGGTTTTCTATACTGTTATAAAAACTTGCAGATGCCGTATTTTTAATGTCACGAACATCCATTCTTTCGATAGTTACCGGAGATTCTCTAACACTTTCCGGTGTTCTTGATGCAGATACAACAACCTCATCTAACATAGAAGCATTTTCTTCTAGAATGACTTCAACAACTTGCTTTTTGTTTTTAATTGTTACAACCTTTTTACCATAACCTAAATTGGTGATTTCAATTTCAAAAGGTGGTTCTTGGTCTGTTTTTAGGGTGAAGTTTCCATCAAAATCAGTTGATGCACCTAATGCTTTACCCACAATTTTGATATTTACTCCAGGAATAGGTTCGCCTGTTTTTGCGTCTTTTACATTTCCTGTAACTACCGATTGTGCAAACAATACAGAGCTAAATAAAAATGCAATTGCAATGAATAATAGTTTTTTCATAAGTTTAATATTTGATTATTTTGTTTTGTTTAATGTGTGCAAAATACAAAAAAAAACAGAAAAAATCGAATTTTCTGTTTTATTAACGCTTTAACTGGTTTTAAAATCGCTATTTTTTTTGAATTTAAATAACATTTTTTTTGTTTAGTCAATTGTTTATTAGTATGTTATCCTTTTAAGGAGTTAAGTTTGGTAAAAAAGATATTCATTTTTACTTTTGCTTCTAAAAATGATGAACCATATACTTAGATTATGCTTTTTAAGGTTTGTTCTTCCATCGTAAACTCTCAATTAAATGCACTAAATCTTTTTCGATATAATTAATTGCCGGTAAAATAGAATCGTAATTAGGTTGTACATTAAAATAAACGGCACCGGTTAAAAAGTGTTTGGTACTATCGGTTATATGAAATTGTAATGGTGAAGCAGCATTTCCGGTAACGTTGCTCATTTTTCCGTAAACGTGATGCGTTGTATCGACATAGGGAATAAAACTGATTTTATCGGCTTTAATACTGTGTTTTGTGGTCAGCTTTTCAGCTTCTATAAAAAGTCTTTTCAAGTTGTTTTTTATAGGAAGATAGGTAATGTCTATTGTGGCATTTAGTTTTGGATAGTTAATTTTTACCCAGCATTTATCATTTGACCATAATTTGGTTTGTTTTGGTATTTCAAATGAAAACGGACAATCTAAATTTGTTTTTTTATATGCTTGTTTTGGATATTCCAATTTTAAATATCCTTTGGGTTTTGGGATGCTTTCTTCCTTACATGAAAAAAGAAAAAACAGTAAAAAAAATAGAGATATAAAAAATTTATTCATTTTAATCAATGGTTACTTTTACTTGTTTGATTCTCTTTTTATCAACAGATTCAATAGTAAAACTGAGGTTTTTCACTTTTATTACATCACCTTTTTTAGGGAATTTACCTGAAAGTTCTAAAATAAATCCTGCCAGCGTTTCGGCTTCTCCCGTAAGGTCTTCAAAATCATCTTCATTTAAATCTAATATTTTAAACAAGTCTTTTAAAGAAATTTTACCGTCGAATATGTAGTTTTTGTCGTCTAATTTAGAATATGAGACATCGGTATCATCAAATTCGTCATTAATATCGCCAACGATCTCTTCGATAATATCTTCTAGAGTGACCAATCCGGAGGTTCCACCATATTCATCGACTACAATTGCCATGTGATTTTTCTTGTTTTTAAATTCGAGTAACAAATCATCTAACTTTTTATTTTCAGGAACAAAAAAAGGCTCACGCAATAATTTTTGCCATGTAAATTTCTTTTTACCAAGGTGCGGAAGCAAGTCCTTAATATATAATACACCAATAATATTGTCGATATTTTCTTTGTAAACAGGAATTCTTGAATGTCCGTTTTTAGTTATTTTTTTTAAAATATTTTCATATTCTTCATCATCTGATAGCGTAAACAAATCTATTCTAGGTCGCATAACTTGTACGGTTTCGGTATTTCCGAAAGTAACAATACCTTCCAATATTTTTTTTTCTTCTTCCGATGTATCGTTTGCTGTTAGTTTTAAAGCTTCACTTAGCGTTTCAACGGAAATATCGGATTGTTTTTTTGCTAATTTTTTTTCCACCAAATCGGTTAAATTAATTAATGGAATGCTTAAAAAGGAGAAAATATAATTTAGAAACCGAATTGGTTTTGCCATTTTTAAGGCAAATTTTAACGGATTACGATTGGCGTAAACTTTAGGTAAAACCTCTCCGAAAAGGAGAATTAAAAAAGTTACTAATACAATCTCTACCAAAAATTTTATAATAGGTGAGGTAATGTTTTGAAAAACGGTATTACCAAAATAGGTAAAGACTAAAATAAATAAAATATTGATAAAATTATTGGCAATTAAAATGGTTACCAAAAGTTTTTTGGGATTTTTTAAAAGTTGAATAACCGTTTCGATAGATGGCGTATTTTTGTTTTTTGCTTCTTCAACCTGCAACTTAGAAAGCGAAAAAAATGCGACTTCGGCACCTGATATTAAGGAAGAAAAAAGCAACAAACTCATTAAAACAACTATTTGTAATATGAGGTTGTAATTTTCCGGAATGTCTATTAGTAAAAGTATGGGTTCAGGATCCAAGGTTTAATTTTTTTTAAAATGGTAAATCGTCGTCTTCCTCCGTTTTATCAGGAGTTATTTGGTCTTTTGGTTTTGTTGAATCACCGGAATTTACACTAGGTGATGATTGTTTTTTTGTGGTTAAAAAAACAATATCAATTACATGTATTTCGGTGTTATAACGTTTGTTTCCGGAGTCATCTTGCCATTGTCTAGTTTTAATTCTGCCTTCAACATAGACGCGATCACCTTTTGTGAGGTATGTTTCACAAAGTTCGGCAAGTTTGTTTCTAACAACTAAATTATGCCATTCGGTATTTGTAATTCTTTCTCCGGTAGAGCGATTGGTATATTCTTCGTTAGTAGCTAGAGGAAATCTTCCGATAGAATTACCTCCCTCAAAATAATGCATTTTTACATCATCGCCAAGATGACCTAATAATATTACTTTGTTAATGCTTGATGCCATTTGTTGTATTAAATTTTATTCAAAAGTAATTAAAAATTACGAATTGGTAAAAGATTCTATAAAATTATGTATTAATATTGCTGTAGGAAATGTTTTAACAGCATTAAATGAGTAGCCGTTTTTTAAGATATTATTGGTTTTTACAATCCAAAATGTTGTGTAAATATGTTGGTGGCTGAGTTTATGGATAATTTCGGATTTATTGTGTATTGTAACTGTAAATTGGTTAAAATCTAAAATATCCAGCTCTATTAGTTTGTTTTTTAGCGTTTTTAAATTTATTTTTTTATCGGTTTCAATTAACGGAAATTCATATAAATTTTGCCATATATCTTTTTTTGTACGCTTTTTAAATACGGTTTTATTATTTGCATCAAGAATAACCAAATAATTAAAATACCTTTTTTTAATCGGATTTTTTTTCTTCTTAACCGGAAATTTTTCTACTTGCCTGCTTAAAAAAGCAAAGCAAGAATCTTTTAAAATACAAGCTGTACAATTTGTTTTTTTAGGAGTGCATTGCGTTGCTCCAAAATCCATAATTGCTTGATTGTAATCTGTAAAACGCTGTTCAGGAAGTAGTTTTAGAGCAAGATTTTTAAATTCTTTTTTTCCGTTACCGGAAGAAATATCCGTTTCAATTCCAAAGTATCTTGCTAAAACACGAAAAACATTTCCATCTAATACAGCTTCTTTTTGGTTAAAACAAATCGAAGCGATTGCACTTGCAGTATAATCACCAACACCTTTTAATTGTAGTAAATCTTTATAGTTATCAGGAAATTTTCCGTTTAAGTTAAAGACAATATGTTTTGCAGTTTGGTGTAAATTTCTTGCTCTACTGTAATATCCTAAACCTTGCCAGAGTTTTAAAATTTCTTGTTCTTGTGCGTTTGCCAAATCGTTTATCGTTGGATAATTGGAAACAAATTTTTTGTAATATGATAGACCTTGTTCGGTCTTTGTTTGTTGTAAAATTATTTCGGAAAGCCAAATGTGATATGGATTTTTAGTTTTCCGCCAAGGAAAATCTCTTCTGTTTTGGTCGTACCATTTTACTATTTTAAAACTAAAATTATTCATTAAATTGATTTATAATAAGATAGATAATAAATTTTTAAATTTAAAAAGAAACAAAGATGCTGTAAATATTTTTAAAATTCCTTAATTAGTTATAATAAAATAGTTTATATTTGCACACTAAAAAAAATTAAACATAAATAAATTATATTAAAAATGACAAAAGCAGAAATCGTATCTAACATCGCGGAAAAATCAGGAATGGAGAAAGCCGATGTGTTAAGAGTAGTTGAAGATTTAATGGTAGAAGTTAAAGATGCTTTAGAAAGCGGAGAAAATGTTTATTTACGTGGATTTGGTAGTTTTATTATCAAAAAAAGAGCGGAAAAAACAGGTAGAAACATTACAAAAAACGTTACTATCAAAATACCTGCACACAACATCCCTGCATTTAAACCTGCAAAAGTATTTGTTGAGGCAGTAAAAAGTAAAGTAAAAGTTAAATAAAAAGATTTATTAATTAAACACCTAGATTATGCCAAGTGGTAAAAAAAGAAAACGTAAAAAAATAGCTACTCATAAACGTAAAAAAAGAAGTAGACAAAACAGACACAAGAAGAAAAAATAAGTTAAAATAATGTGCAGATTCATTTCTGTACATTATTTTCTTTTTTCTACGCTCATTGAAATAGAGAAGATGCAATAGAGATATCTTTATCCGAAAAAAAACAAAATATTAATCAGCCATAGATATACAAAATAGATTTGTATAATTATGGTATTAAAAAATAAACAGAGTGAATACAGAATTAATTATTAGATCCAATTCCTCTGATATAGATTTTGCCTTGCTAAGGGAAGGAAGATTGGTAGAATTACACAAAGATAAAAATGATAGTAAATTTAATGTTGGCGATATTTTTATAGCCAAGGTTAAAAAAACTTTAAGTAGTCTTAATGCATCTTTTGTAGATGTAGGTAGTGAACGTGATGCCTTTTTGCATTACCACGATTTAGGACCGCAATTTTTATCTATTTCCAAATTTCTAAAGCAGTTAAGATCCGGTAAAAAAATAGACTATACATTAAAAAATTTCCAGTTTGAAAAAGATATTGATAAAAACGGAAAAATAGATGATGTATTAAAAGCAAAACAAAACCTGTTGGTTCAGGTTGTTAAAGAACCAATTTCAACAAAAGGACCAAGAATCAGTACCGAGCTATCCATTGCAGGTAGATACTTGGTACTAGTGCCTTTTTCAAATAGAATTTCTGTATCGCAAAAAATACAGAGTAAACAAGAGAAAGAGCGTTTAAAAAGATTAGTTAAAAGTATTAAACCTAATGGTTTCGGAGTTATTTTAAGAACCGTTGCCGAAAACATTAAAGTAGCAGAATTAGACAGAGATTTACAAAATTCATTAGATCGATGGAAAATGTTATGCGATAAAGTAGCACAGCAAAATATTAAAATTCCATCTAAAGTATTGTCTGAAGTAAATCGAGCATCATCTATTTTACGCGATATTTTTAACGATTCATTTACTAAAATTATAGTAGATGATAAAAAATTAGAAGCCGAATTAAAGGAATACTTAGAACGTATTGCACCGGACAAGGTGAAAATTGTAAAATATTACAGTGGTAATGTGCCAATTTTTGAGAAATTTAATATCGAAAGACAAATTAAAACTTCTTTTGGTAAAACAGTATCCATGCGTAAAGGTGCATATCTTGTCATCGAACATACCGAAGCTATGCATGTTATTGATGTAAATAGCGGTAACCGTTCTAATAAATCCAATTCGCAAGCCGATACGGCTTTAGAAGTAAACTTAATCGCTGCAACTGAAATTGCCAGACAATTACAGTTACGTGATATGGGTGGTATTATTGTTGTTGATTTTATTGATATGCGTTCGTCTGAACATCGTAATTTAGTTTACGAAAAGATGAAAGAGGCAATGAAAACCAATAGAACAAAACACAAAATACTGCCTTTAACCAAGTTTGGATTAATGCAAATTACCAGACAACGTGTACGCCAAGAGCGTGTGATAAATACCAGAGAAGACAATCCAAATAAAGATGGAAAAGTCGAAGCTCCAATCGTTTTAATAGATAAAATTGAACACGATGTCAATCGTTTGATTCAAAATAAAAAGAATGAAGGACTGGTTTTAAATGTGCACCCTTTTATTGCGGCGTATTTACAAAAAGGATTTCCTTCCATTCAGCAAAAATGGTTTTTAAAGTACAAAAAATGGATTAAAATTTTACCAAGAGATGCGTATCCTTATCTACAATATCGTTTTTATTCAAAGAAAGGTAAACGATTACGCTAATCAAAATCTATATTATGAAAATAAAACCCAAAGAGTTTAGAATTCTTTGGGTTTTTTTGTTTTAAAAACGATATATTATCG
>JALSLI010000042.1 GCA_026988395.1 Flavobacteriaceae bacterium
TGCAATTTCAAATATTGATAAAATCATACCAATAACCGTACCTAAAAATCCAATCATTGGAGCAACTCCGGAAATTGTGGCAAGAATACTAACGTTCTTTTCCAGTCGATAAATCTCTAATCTTCCGGCATTTTCAATTGCCGTATGAATATCTTCCAAAGGTTTGCCTATACGTGAAATACCTTTTTCAATTAATCTGGCAACCGAAGAATTATGATGCTGAGCACATAGGCGCTTTGCACCTTCTAAATCACCTTTAAGAATGTACTCTCGTATTTGATTCATAAATGTTTTATCTACTTTTGAAGCTGCTTTTATAGCAAATAATCGTTCAAAATAAATAAACAATGCAACAACTAATAAAATAAATAGTAAGCCCATTATTAACTGACCTGCCAAACCACCTTCCATAATCAAACTATAGATAGAAAGTGTTTTTTCGGTTGCTTCTTCAGCCACTTTTTGACTTATTAAAGACTTTTTTTGTAAGAGAAAAAATAATCCGTTCATATATTAAATTTATATGTGTTAAACGTAATAAAAAATAAAAAATTGTATGTTTCTTTTTAAATGGATTCCATAAATAATAATAGAACATAACCAACTAAAAAACCTATAGCTGCTAACCATGTTATCTTTTTAAAATACCAAATAAAATCTATTTTTTCCATTCCCATTGCTGCAACACCTGCAGCAGAACCGATAATTAGCATACTACCACCTGTTCCTGCAGAAAATGCAATTAAATGCCAAATGGAAGCATCCATTGGAGCATTGTACATACCCATTGTTGCTGCTACTAACGGCACATTATCTATTATTGCAGATAAAACTCCTAACAATAAAATTACAATATTTTGATTTGGTATTGTTTGATTTAAAACTTCCGCCAAATAACGTAAAGTTCCTACTTGTTGTCCGGAAGCTGTTACTCCAAACACTAAAGATTCTAGGGCTGCTACAGACATAAGTATTCCTAAAAAGAAAAGGATGCTAGACATCTCTATTCTAGATAAGGCTATATGAGCAGAATATAAGTGCTTTCGCTCTTCACTAAAATCCTCTTCAGGATGGATGTATTCGGAAACTAACCACACAACACCTAGACCTAACATCATACCAATATATGGAGGTAAATGTGTAATTGTTTTAAAAATCGGAACAAATACAATCATTCCCAAACCTAAAAATAACATGGTTCTGCTACTTAGCAGTCTATGTTCTTTTTCTTCTAATTTTCCTTCTTTAATATCTACATTTATGTTTCCTTGAAAAACAGGCAGAAATGAAGCAATAAAGGCAGGAACAATAGCAGCTGCCAGTGATGGTAAAATTAATCTCTCAACTAAATGAGCTGCTGAAACACGTTTACCAATCCACAACATCGTGGTGGTAACGTCTCCTATTGGTGACCATGCACCTCCGGCATTAGCGGCAATAACAATCAAACCGGCAAACCACAATCGTGTTTTACGCTCTTTTATTAATTTACGCAACAAAGTTATTAACACAATAGTTGCGGTTAAATTATCTATAATTGCCGATAATACAAAAGCAAGAATTACCATAATCCATAATAATTTCTTTTTACTCTTAGCTTTAATCCACGTTTTAATAATATCAAAACCTTGATGTAAATCAACAATTTCTACTATGGTCATTGCTCCAATTAAAAACACTAAAATTTCAGCAGTTTTCCCTAAATGATGTAATAATAAATTATGAAATCCTTCTTCTGCGTGTTCGCCACCTGAAAGATAATTAAAGACATTTTCATGCCCATCTATTAAGTTAAACCATCCGTTATGAAATCCTATTGCCAATAAAGCCCACATTAATGCAGACATTAACAAAGCCGGAACTGTTTTGTCTAATTTTAAAGGATGCTCTAATGTTATTGCCAAGTATCCTAAAATAAATATTAATATAATAATTGCTGCCATTTCTTACTCTTTTTTATTGTTTCTAATTAAACTAATTTTTCTAATGCAATTTCAAAAGCTGTTTTTGAAATATCTGTTTTGTTTGGATTTTTATCATGCACTTTTTGAATAGCATTTTTAATAATATTAGATGTGTCTTCAAAAATTGCTTTGTCTTTCATCGGTAAGTCTATTCTATTTTCCATAAAATAGGCAAACACTCTTGCGATACCACAATTTGAAATAAAATCAGGTAACAAACTTACTTTTTGATCGGTATATTCCATTATTGGTCCAAAAAATATTTCTTTATCTGCAAAAGGCACATTTGCTCCGGGAGAAATCACTTCCAAACCGGTTTCAATCATTTGTGAAATTTGCTCTTTAGTAACTAATCTGGATGCTGCTGCAGGAATAAAAATCTCGGCAGGTAAATTCCAAATTATTTTATTCATTTCCTCAAATGGAATCATTTTATCGGATACAAGTGTATTTCCGTCTTTATTTCTAAATAATTCGGTCATTTCTTCTAATGAAAAACCGTTTTCATTAACCACACCTCCAACTCGATCAATAATTCCTACCACTTTTGCTCCTAATTGCGTTAAATAATATGCAGCTCCGGAACCAACATTACCAAAACCTTGTACAATAGCACGCTTTCCTTTGACATCACCACCGTAAATATCATAATAATGTTTTACGGCTTGTACAACACCATAACCGGTTAACATATCTGCAACTGTGTATTTTTTACTCAAATCCGGCGTGTAGGTTTCATCTTCTAAAACCTTAATTACACCCATTCTTAATTGTCCGATACGGTTTATTTTATCTGCTTCGGTTGGTTTAAAATGGCCATTAAAAATTCCTTCTTGCGGATGCCAAACTCCACAGCTTTCCGTAATCGGGATAACATCATGAATTTCATCTACATTAAGATCGCCACCAGTACCGTAATAATGTTTTAATAATGGTGTAACTGCTTTGTACCAACGTCCTAAAACTCCTTTTTTTCTAGGATCTCTTGGGTCAAAATTAATACCAGATTTTGCTCCACCAATTGCCGGGCCCGAAACGGTAAATTTTACTTCCATCGTTTTTGCTAATGAAAGTACTTCATTTTTATCAAGTCCTTTTCGCATTCTAGTTCCTCCACCTGCAGCTCCACCGCGTAATGAATTTATAACCGTCCATCCTTCGGCTTCAGTTTCCGGATCTTTCCAATGAAAAACAATTTCAGGTTGTTTTTCTTCGTATTTTTTTAATAATTCTTTCATTTAGTTTAATTAGTTTTTATTATTTTTAATTAATTTCCATAAATGGAAGAAAGTTTTTACAATTGTATATTACTTTCCAAATTAAAAAAGTTGCACAAATATAATTTTTTTATCTTAATTAGAGCTAATTCAAAAGAATGAAATATTTATGATTGTTGGCTTCTTAAAATTTAAAAAAAATTAAAAATATTTTTTAGTCTTAATTATTGGATAAACAATAGGTTAAATTCAAAGCTAAAAAAAAGTTTAAAAAAATATTTTTTTTTACTTGTAGAAATAAAAAAGTTATCTATATTTGCACTCGCAAAGCAGAAATATACTGTTTTACATTCCTCCTTAGCTCAGTTGGTTAGAGCATCTGACTGTTAATCAGAGGGTCCTAGGTTCGAGTCCTAG
The DNA here is from genome assembly GCA_026988395.1 of Flavobacteriaceae bacterium. Lineage (GTDB taxonomy): Bacteria > Bacteroidota > Bacteroidia > Flavobacteriales > Flavobacteriaceae > S010-17. The sequence continues at coordinate 3,599 of JALSLI010000042.1, forward strand.
AGGAGGAGCAAAAAAAGTCTAACAGCAATGTTAGACTTTTTTGTTTTATAAATTATACAACTTATTTTTATATCCTGTTTTCTAAAAAATTATACTATTTCGACATTATTTATAGTATTG
>JALSLI010000043.1 GCA_026988395.1 Flavobacteriaceae bacterium
GGTAGTTGTTGTTGCGTCTAATACAGGCGTAACATTGCCTGCACTTTTACAAAGACTTGTAGGAATAGTAAACGTAGCAATTTCTGCTGCATTAATAGTAACACTTATCGTGGAAGAGCCAACACAACCAACAGTAGTATAGGTAACATCATAAGTCCCTGCTGTATTTCCGGATAAATCTCCGGTAGCTGCATCAATAGTACCTGTACCTGAAATAGAGAACACACCTCCCGGAGTGGCAATACTTGCCGGCAACAAAGAGGTCGCATTACCCAAACAAACCGGATTAGGATATGAAAAAGTAGCATCAGCCGAAGCATTTACTACAAAGCTATCTTGTACTGTTCCTCCACAAACACCTGTTGTAGTATAAGTAACCGTGTAAGTAGTTCCTGCTGAAACGGTAGAAATATCAACCTCACCTGTAGATGCGTCGATTGTTGCTCCGTTATCAATAGTAAATGTTCCGCCTGTTGGAGAAAACGAATTAGGTATTATATTACTACCCGTAATACAATATGCAGTATTATAATCTATCGTTGGAGATCCTGCTCCAATAGTAATGTCAAAAGTAGAAGAACTTCCACAAGTGGTACTCTGCGTAGTATAAGTAATAGTAAAATTACCGGTACCATCGGTTCCGGTACCACTATTTGATAAATCAACTTGCCCTGTATTTGCATCTATTACACCTCCGTTAGTAATCGAAAATGTACCTCCCGGAGTTACCACATTAATTGGTGTGGGATCTGCATCGGTTGCTGCACAAAAACTTGTTGGTGAATATGCAAAAGAAGCGTCTTCAGTATTTATAAAATTTACATTTACTTCATCGGAAATTTGACACAAAATTGCACCGGCTGCATCATATAAAGTTACTAAAACACCATAAGTATTATTCCCTGTCGAATCCGGAATGGTAAACGAATCGGAAGTTCCTAAAATTGTGGATACATTAGGAACTTTATACCACTCATAACCAATAGTAGTATTTGCCACAGAAGATGTAGCAGTAAAATGAAGCGTTAAAGGCGTTCCGGCACAAAGTGTAATCGTTTCTACAGGATCTGTTGTTGGTGTTTGCTCGTCTATTTCACCGGATAAGGCATCATCAACAATTACGGTAAAATCTTGTGTTGAGATTATTTCTATACCACTACAAGCTTCTGTATAACGTACTTCTGCAGTATAGGTAGTGGTAACCGTAGGGTTAAATGTTATAGCCGGATTATTACCTAACGATGTACCTGTATTAGTGGTATAATCATAATTTTCAAACCAAGTAAAAGTTGGTCTTACTGTACCTCCACTAGGTACAAAACGCCAAGATTCATTTTGAACTTTATAACCTGTACCTGTATTATTACCTCCCCAAGTTCCGGTATCTCTATCAGGAGATGTTGGTGTGTAAGCAGTATCTCTAGCAGAATTTTGAATACCAACCACCGAATAACCACCATTCCAAGAAGAACAATACGGTATGTCTTGCATATGTACTTCTATAATATTGGTTGTTTCATAAAAAATTAATTCTTGAGTTGTACTTGGATCACCACAACTATACATTGGATAATCTACAATTGCCATTATAAAATAACGATTAGGTGCCGTACCTAAAATATTCCAATAAGCATAACTGGTTCCTCCCGGATTTGTTGCAGGATCATAAGGATTTGCATCAGAATCTGCCGGATTTGGATCATGCATAGGAAAGAAAATAGCATTTGAAAATAAATTAGTGTTTCCTGTAGAACCTAATTTATAAGGAACTCCACCGCCTCCGGTTAGTACCCAAGTTGCGAAACCTCCAGGTTGCTGTGCAGGCGTTTGTGATGTAGGAGCATTAATATCAAAGGAAACTACACCATTTGTATTTAATATGAACTGCTTATATACATTGTCAAAAAAACAGAATTCCATAGCATTTGGATCAGTATCTGCTCCAACAGGTAGTATTTGAGACCAAGTATCATCTTGGGTAACCGGTATCCAATCTCCGGGTTCGGAAGAAGTAGGAATACTAAAACGATCCGGTCGATAAGGAATGCTTTCTACAGTGTAAGCATCTGTTGTACCAACATCGTTAAATCTAGCAACCACATCAATAGAATTAGTACCACAACCAATCGTAACTTCTTGTGATCCTGTTGTTGTGTTGTATGAAAATGGTATGGCATAGCCATCAGGATCCAAAGCATTTGGATTTACAATTACCGGTACCGGTTGTGATAAACTTTGAGAGAAAGCACCAACACTTGCTAGTAGTAAAAATAATGAAGAGAATAGAAAACGTTTCATAATTGTATGATGAATTATTTTAGTTAATTGTTGTTAGGCATACTTAAATACTGATATAAAATTTCATTAAATACTTTCCTTAACTACCTAATAGTTGTTTAATTACGCAATTTAAATAAAAAAAAATAAAAATAAAGTTGTTTTTGTTTTTTTTCTTGAAATTGCCTGTTCATTTCTTGAAAATCCTAAACAAAGTATCGCTTCTGCGGTAGCTATGGAGAAAAGACGAAGTAAACTTTAAAACATAACCGCAAAATTAATGAAATTAGCATTTTTTTGCCGTAAAATTATAAAATAAGCACTTGATTAATATTTGAAGTTTCAGGGTAAATAGAAGGAATTGAAAATATTAGATTCTTCACTACGCTTCTAAGGTCGCTTCGTTCTGAATGACAGTCGTATTCGTTTAACTTTTACGTTATAAAACAACACTCTGTTATTCCGAACATAGTGAGGAATCTCTCTATACAACATATTAATAATCAATGAATTGCACACTATAAAACTTCAGTTTATAATTGATTATTGGCGTATAAATGTATCTAAAAAAAGAGCGTTTTTAACAAAACGCTCTTTTTTAAAAATTTGTAATTTTTCCCGCTATTCTTAAAATTCGAATCTAAAACCTAATTTTACTCTGGTTCCTGTAAATCCGAATTGGTTAACCTCCCAAGGATATTTAAATCTTCCTCCTAAATCGGTTACTACGTCTCCTTTATTATCAATTTCATCAGGATATACATTTAACAAATTATTTACAATAAAATTGAATTTAACTACTTCACTAATATTGTAGTTAAAAACTACGTCGGTTAATACTTTCCCTCCAAAGGTTTGATCTTTAGCAGGATCGGTAGCGTGCCTCCAAGTAACTTCTCCAAAATAAGTATTGTTTAAAGTTACACCGTATTTTGCGGTTTCGTAAGTGGCACCTAAAGATGCTTTAATTTTTGGTCTTGCAGATTCTATTCTACTTGCTTCTTTTCTGTTAAAAATGGAATAACCATTATCTGCCAGAATTTGAGGTGTAGTAATTTCACCAACAATTTTAGTATCGTTCCAGTTTCCGGCAAGGTTAAAACCTAATCTTGAACCATTTTTTAAACGAATGTTATTATAACTTGCTACAAAATCCAATCCTTGTGTTTCTGTATCTACGGCATTGGTAAAGAATTTTAGAGAAGTAATATCATTTGCCAATAAAATTACTTCTACAGGATTTGTAGTAGAATCATCGTCATCAAATCCGATTTCTCCGGTAAATAAAACACGGTCAAAAACTTTTACTTGGTAGTAATCTACAGCAAAAGATAAATTACGCACCGGTTTAAAAGTAAAACCTGCCGAAATATTCTTGGAAGTTTCCGCCTTTAATTGTGGTACGCCTAAATCGTTTCGTATAACAGGACTTACATTATTAAAAGTTCCTTGATTGGAAACCGTACCTCCGGAAACCAAAGTTTGAATGTTACTTAAATAAATTTGATGCAGTGCAGGTGCTCTAAATCCGGTACTGTAGGAAGCACGAATGGCACCTTTTTTACCAAATTTATATCTGGTATTGGCTTTGTAGGATGTGTTGCTCCCGAAATCGGAATAATTTTCATATCGTACAGCACCTCCTAATAAAAAAGATTCGGTAATATCGGAATTGACATCTAAAAATGTTGCAAAACTATTTCGGTTTGCATTTACTCTGTTAGAAGGTTGTAGTCCCGGGAAAGATTGTGCACCACCACCATAATACGAATCCGGTTCTCCGGGAACCGATTTAAAATTTTCCAATTTGTATTCTAACCCTGCAATTGCATTTATTTTATCGTATGATTTGCTTGCACTAAAATTTCCGATAAGGTTATTAAAGCGGTAACCTCCTGCTTCAAAACGCGTTGGACTCATTGCACCCAAATCCGGGTTTATAGTATTGCCAATAGTATAATCAACGGAGTTTACACCGTAAGTTGCACTTAAATCCAGTTTATACCCATTTACATCATAGTTTGCTCCTACAATATCAAAATTATCCACAATATCAGTCTCGAAAGTAGGCTGAAATCCGTTATATGGCTGCCCTGCTTCGTGCATTAAATTAAATGGATCCGGCACCCAATATGGTGTTCTGTATAAAGCAAAAGATTTTCCACTACGAACGGTTGCTCCAACAGTTGCGTAAAATTCTCCTTTTTTATTTTTAAACGGAACAGCTCCGTTAAACATTACTTCTCCTGTGTTCATATCCGGTTGCCCAACGGTCATCCCTAAATCCGGATTTTCTTGAATCCAAGGATTTGAAGCAGGAACACCAAAAAGTGGATCTTCTCCCGGTTCTCCGGCACGATTAGTATGTTCTTGGTGATTTAATGCAAAAGTATAATTTACATAAGCACCTTTTTCGCCGCTTAAAGCTCCGTTAAAATCTGCACCAATCTCAAAACCGTCACCTTGTGTGGTGATTCCGGTTGTGATGTTTGCAGTTTTTTTATCTACATTTTTCTTTAAAATTACGTTTATAACACCGGCAATCGCATCAGAACCATATTGTGAAGAAGCACCATCTCTAAGCACTTCTATATGGTCGATTGCCGCAGCAGGAATGCTTTTCATATCTACACCAACTTCACCTTTTCCGGGAGTATCATTGATATAGACCAAAGCACTTAAATTTTTACGTTTACCGTTTATCAAAACCAAAGTTCTACTTGGACCTAAACCTCTTAAATCGGCAGGATCAAAGTGTGCTGTTGCATCTGAAATAGTTTGGTTAGAAGAATTGTAAGACGGAATTTTATACGTTAACATTTCATCAACCGTAGTTTTTCCGCTGTTAATCAATTCTTTTACACTTACATTATCAATAGGAACAGGCGAATCTAAAATTGTTCTTGCTTTTGCTCTATTTCCGGTAATTACCACTTCGTCTAAACCAACACCTTCTTCTTTTAAGGTAATCTGTAAAGGTTTTGTATCAGTTACCTGCAACTCAATAGTTGCATAACCTAAAGAACTTATTTTTAATTTTGTTGGTAAAATACTAACTCGTAAAGAGAATTTACCGTCTAAATCTGTTGTAGTTCCGTTTGAAGTACCTACTTCTTGAATGTTTACTGCGGGTAAAAATTCGCCATTTTCATCTGTTACCACACCGGTAATAGTTTGTGCCAAAAACGTTAAAGGGAAAAATAACAGTATAAAAATTAATATCGAATTGGTAGTAATTAATTTTTTCATTTAGTAATAGTTTTGGTTAAGAAAAAACAAATATTAACATTATTTTTTATTTATACAAATATATTGCAAGATACTTTGTTAAATAATCTACTGAATATGTTAAATATAACTCGTAAACCGAAAAAAAAATCTATTTTTACCGCCAATTAAAATCTTTATAAATGAATCGATTATTTTTTTTATTGCTTTTTATTGCTACCCAAATCAGTAACGCACAAGATGAAGTGCAATTTATTGAAACAGATACAATTGTAACTAAAAATGAAATTTTAAAAAATGTAAAGGTTGCCGATTCTATTACTTCAAAAAAAACACTTACCTTTATAAATGAAGATTTGTCTTTAGAGCAAGACAACGCTTTTGCAAAAGAAATTGATGCCTTATGGTTTAAAGAGCTAGACAATGCTTTTTTAGATACGGAAATTCAAAATAAGGATTCGATTTCCGTTTCGGAGAAATTAACTACCGAAATTTTAAAAGAAAGATTGGCGTATCTTAACAGTAAAACGCCTTTTTATGTTGAATACAACCAACAATTGGAAGCTATTATTAAACGTTTTTTAAAAAGCCGAAAAAACAACTATGCTACTTTTATGGCAAGAGCCAAATTTTATTTTCCGTTAATTGAAGAGCAATTAGCAAAATATAATATTCCGTTGGAAATGAAATATTTAGTTGTGGTGGAATCGGCTTTAAATCCATTGGCTAAATCGCCTGTTGGTGCAACCGGATTATGGCAGTTTATGTACCAAACAGGAAGACAATACGGCTTAAAAGTAAGCTCTTATGTAGATGAACGAAGCGATGTGCTAAAATCTACCGAAGCTGCTTGCAAATACCTAAGTAAGTTATATGAAATTTTTGGTGATTGGGATTTGGCTTTGGCTGCATATAATTCCGGTCCCGGAAATGTCACCAAAGCTTTGCGACGCTCTGGATCTAAAAATTATTGGAACTTACGCAACTTTTTGCCAAGAGAAACCGCCGGTTACGTACCTTTATTTTACACAACAATGTATTTATTTGAATTTGCCGATAAACACCATATAAAACCAAAAGAAATCAGTATTCAATATTATCAGACCGATACCATTCAAATACAAAAACAAATTACTTTCGATCAAATTGTTAAAGCAACCTCGATAGATAAAAAAATGCTTCAATTTTTAAATCCACAATATAAATTAGAAATTATTCCTGTTATAAAAGACCGTCATTATACACTTACTTTGCCTACAAATTATATTGGTAAATTTGTACAAAATGAAGATCGAATTTATCAATTTGCCGAAGCTGATGCTCTAAAAAGAGAAAAACCATTACCAAAATATACCGAATTAAACAATCGCATTAGATATCGTGTAAAAAATGGAGATTTTCTAGGTAAAATTGCAAGAAGATATGGTGTTTCGGTTAAAAAAATTATGCGTTGGAATGGTATGCGAAATACCAAACTTAGAATAGGACAGCGATTAATTATCTATCCTAGGAGGTTTTAATAATACCTTAAATCCATAATCCATTTATTTTTTTGAGAATACAAAATAAATTAACAAACTTTTAGTATAAAATTCAGGCAATACAACGCCTACTTAATTACTTTTGCTTTTGTTAGTGAAAATTCATAAATAAATATTACTTTTGCAGGATGAAAAAATTTGTTTTTTTAGTATTAATAAGTATTGCTTTTGTTTCGTGTAGCGAATACCAAAAAGTTTTAAATAAAGGAAGTGTTTCCCAACAGTATAAATTGGCTGAACAATTATACAAAGATGGGAAATACGGTAAAGCACTTGTTTTGTTTGAAAAAGTGATTCCTACGTTTAAAGCTAAACCGCAGATGCAACGCATTCAATTTATGGTTGCTAAGTCGAATTACGAATTGGGAAATTATGACATGGCAGCATATTATTTTAATCGTTTTATTAATAATTATCCGAAAAGTTCTAAAATAAAAGAAGCCGATTTTTTAGTAGCCGAAAGTTATTACAAAAAATCACCAAAATACAGTTTGGATCAAAAAGACACGTATAAAGCTTTAACTTATTTACAAAATTTTTTAGATAAATATCCAAATTCCGAATACGAAGACACAATTAACAAACAATACAAAGAACTAACGCACAAGTTAGATAAAAAATACTTTGAAATAGCAAAACAATTCTACACCATAGAAGACTATAAAGCTGCAATACCTGCATTAGACACTTATCTTAGTGATCATTTGGGTACTCCTTATAAAGAAGATGCTCTTTACTACAAATTTTTAGCAGGTTATAAATTAGCGGAAAATAGTGTGGAATACAAAAAGGAAAAACGAATAAAAAATGCTTTAAAATATTTTGAACGTTTTAAAAAATTGTATCCTAATTCAGAACATCTAAAAGAAACCGAAACTCTTGCTGAAAAATTACGACTAATGTTAAAAAATATGTCGAATCGAAGTAACAGTTAATTCCGTAAACGGAAAAAATAAAGTACCAAAAAAAGATAATAAATAGTAGTATGAAAGATTATAAAAACAGTAACGCACCACAATCTACAATTACCTATGATAAAAATGCTATTGAGGCACCAACAGGTAATATCTATGAAGCTATTGCAATTTTAGCAAAAAGAGCATCACAAATTAATGTAGAATTACGTAAAGAATTGGTTGATAAATTAGAAGAATTTGCAACAAACAACGAAAGTTTAGAAGAAATTTTTGAAAACAAAGAACAAATTGAAGTTTCTAAGTTTTACGAACGTATCCCAAAACCGACAGCCATTGCTATTGAAGAGTGGTTAAAAGGTGAAATATACTGGCGTAAACCCGAAAACGAAGATTCTAAAGAAGCATAATAATGTCGGTTTTAAGCGGTAAAAAAATATTACTTGGTATAAGTGGTGGTATTGCCGCATATAAAACGACCTATCTCACTAGATTATTTATAAAATCAGGAGCAGAAGTCAAAATTGTAATGACTCCTGCTTCTAAGGATTTTGTAACTCCTTTAACCTTATCTACTTTATCTAAAAACCCGGTTCATTCTACATTTTACGACTCCGAAAATGAGAATGAATTATGGAACAATCACGTAGATCTTGCTCTTTGGGCTGATTATATGGTTATTGCTCCGGCAACAGCAAACACCTTATCTAAAATGGCAAACGGTACTAGCGATAATTTGTTATTAGCTTGTTATTTGTCCGCTAAATGCAAGGTCTATTTTGCTCCGGCAATGGATTTGGATATGTACAAACATCCAAGTATTAAAAAAAGTTTAAAAACTTTACAAAGCTTTGGTAATGTGATGATTCCGGCTACTTCAGGTGAGTTGGCTAGCGGACTTATAGGTGAAGGAAGAATGGCTGAGCCCGAAGATATTATTTCCTTTATCGAAAAAGACATTTTAAACCAATTACCGTTAAAGGATAAAACGGTTTTAATTACCGCAGGCCCAACATATCAAGACATTGATCCTGTACGATTTATAGGAAATCGTTCTACCGGTAAAATGGGATTTGCCTTAGCACATCAAGCTGCAAATTTAGGAGCAAATGTTCTTTTGATTTCGGGACCATCAAACGAAAAAATAACCCATTCTTTTATTAAAAGAATTGACGTTAGAAGTGCCGAAGATATGTATCAAGCTGTACACAAATACTACAATAAAGCCGATGTTGTAATTGCCAGTGCCGCTGTGGCGGATTTTACTCCTGCTAAAGTAAGCACTCAAAAAATTAAGAAAAAAGATGGCAAAATGCAAATCGATTTAATGCCTACAAAAGATATTTTAGCTTCGTTAGAAAAGAATAAAAAAAATCAAATTTTAGTAGGATTTGCTCTAGAAACGAACAATGAACTCCAAAATGCAATTGGCAAGCTGGAACGTAAAAATTTAGATTTAATCGTACTGAATTCTCTGCAAGATAAAGGTGCCGGATTTGCCGGAAATACTAATAAAATTACCTTAATCGATAAAAATAAAAACCGTAAAGAATTTCCTTTAAAATCTAAATCCGAAGTTGCCAAAGATATTTTTGAAACTATTATGAATCTTTTAAAAAAGAAGTAATATTTTTTTGAAATAAATATACTTTTCTTAAAATAAAACGTTTTTAGTATATTGCACTCTCAAACAAAATTACAAATGCAAAAAATATTTCTATTTCTGTTTTTATTATCTGTTTCTGTTGGTTTTTCGCAAGAGCTTAATTGTGTCGTAACTATTAATCACGATCAAGTAAGGAGCTCCAACGATCAAGTGTATAAAACAATGGAAAAAGCTATTTCCGATTACCTTAACAAAACACAATTTACCAACAAAAAATACAAAAAACACGAAAAAGTAAAATGTGCTTTTACCATAAATATTACCAATCAACCGGACAATGATAAATTTAAAGGAAGCTTACAATTACAAGTATTAAGACCGGTTTATCACTCCACTTATGAAACACCTATTCTAAACTTAGTAGATAAAGAAATTTCTTTTCAATATGAAGAATACCAACCTTTAATTTATAATAAAAATAGTTTTGAATCTAATTTAACCTCCATTCTCACTTTTTACGCTTATGTAATATTAGGAATGGACGATGATACTTTTTCGCTATACGGCGGAACGGAAAATTTTAACAATGCCCAAGAAGTGATGCTTGTAGCACAACAAAGTGGCTATAAAGGTTGGAATAGTATTGATGGCAATAATACCAGATTTACATTAATCGATAATTTGCTAAACAACACGTTTAAAACTTTTAGGTTAACGATGTACAACTATCACCTAAAAGGCTTAGACACCATGTACAAAGATAAAATAAAAGCGAAAAAAGCAATTGCAACAGCAATTATACGTTTAAAACAAATTTATATTATTAGACCAAATGCGTATTTACTTCGTGTTTTTGCCGATACCAAACAAGATGAAATCGTTTCCATTTTTAAAAGCGGACCAAGAATAGACACTACCAATTTAATTGAAACTTTAATGAAGATCTATCCATCGAGAACTGAATTTTGGAAAGAGATTAAGTAACTAAAGTTTCGGAGTTTATAATTTATTGATTATTAATATGTTTTTCTAGTAAAGAAAGAGATTCCTCACTAAATTCAGAGTCACAAAGTTTTTTAATATCATGAATGCCAATTGAATCTATCAATTTTTCGGGTTAAAAGAGCATCGTGAATAATAATAATAATAATAAAACTAATCCTTTTTCTCTCGTATCAACCACAAGCCAAAAAACGTCATCAAACCGTTTAAACCTAATAATTCAAAACCAAAATGATAACCGTTAAACCATTGTGGTGCATTTTCTTTAAGCAGATAACTAATAGCAACCGAAAGCAAACAAACCAATAAAACGTATTTTTCTTTTACTTTATACTTAGTAAAAATACCAAAGAAAAACAAGCCTAAAAGCGGTCCATAGGTGTAACTTGCAATTGTAAACAAACCGGAAATCACACTTTTATCTAATAATTTATCAAAAATTACCACCACTACTACCAACAAAATTGAAATAGCAATATGTACGCGTTTTCTAATCTGTTTTTGTTGGTTTTTCGGTTTTTTTTCAATATCTAAAAAATCCACACAGTATGAAGTTGTTAAAGACGTTAAAGCAGAATCTGCACTCGAGTAAGCAGCGGCAATAATCCCTAAAATAAATACCATTGCCAAAGGCAAACCTAATCCGCTTTTAACAGCAACCAACGGAAATAATAAATCCGTTCTTGTTTTACCATCGATAACCGGAACTTGCAAACCAAATTTTTCGGCATAAATATATAGCAAAGCACCTAGTGATAAAAAAATAAAATTAACCACTACCAACAATAAAATCATGGTTATCATATTTTTTTGTGCATCCTTTAAATTTTTACAAGTCAGGTTTTTTTGCATCATATCTTGATCAACTCCAGTCATGGCAATTGCCATAAAAACACCTCCAAAAAAGGATTTTAAAACGTATAACGGACTTTTAAAATCATCTGTAAAAAGGATTTTGTTGTATTTTATTAATTCTTCAGATTGTAAAAATTCAGGTAAAGTCCATCCTATCTTTTGATTGATAAAATAAATGGCAAACAATACGGCGGAAAGCATAAAAAAGGTTTGTAAAGTATCCGTCCAAACAATGGTTTTAATTCCGGCTCTGTGCGTATAAATCCAGATCAGTAAAATTGAAATAATCACAGTTACAAAAAACGGCACATGCCATTGTTCAAAAATAAGATATTGCATAGCAAGTGCTACCAAAAAAATACGAAATGCGGCTCCAATCGTTCTAGATAACAAAAAGAAAAAAGCACCTATTTTATGCGACGTTTTTCCTAATCTAATTTGTAAATATTCGTAAATGGAAGTTACGTTGTACTTGTAATAAATCGGCAACAAAACATAAGCAATAACAAAAGTTCCTACAACAAAACCAAAGACCATCTGCATGTAACTAAACTGCTGTGATGCTACGGTTCCGGGAACCGATATAAAGGTAACGCCTGATAATGTTGCACCGATCATCCCAAAAGCAACAACATACCAAGGTGATTTTCGGTTTGCTTTGAAAAAGGAAGCGTTGCTATCGTCTTTTCCGGTAATAACCGAAATAACAAACAACATTAAAAAATATCCTGCAATTAATAATAGAATGTATATAGGTTTCATTTGGATGTTTTAATTGGTCTGCAAAATAAGGGATTTTTTAGTGTGTACAAAATATTTGTAAACTCTTAAACCTTAAATAATTTACAACTGTATAACAATTTTTAATTCTCACTTCAAAAAAGCAAGCAGTTCATGTTGTAATTCCGGTAAATTTTCAATGTGACTCATATGACCTCTGTTAAAAATAGCTGTTGGAGTATTGGTTTTTTCCGCTTGACGGAGCAGAGTATCGTAATCTAAAATAGGATCTTTTTTACCAATAATCAGTAATTTTTTAGGAATATTTTTAAGCGTATTTTCGCTATTTTTTCTTATTTTCATTCCTTCTAAACTAGCAATAACACCTTGTTTAGAAGTGTGTAGAGCTTCTTTTTTAATTTTTTCAATTTTATCTTTAAAGAGTGTTCTACTCTCTTGTGAAAACAAATTAGGAATTGCCATTTTAATAAAAATATCTTTATTCTGTTTTACTATTTTTATGGCGTGTTCACGATTCGCTTTCTTATGTAAATTATCTTCCTGAGCAGTGGAGTTCATTAATACGATTCCTTTTGTCGTTTCCGGAAACAATTCGGCGAAAGCCAAAGAAATATAACCGCCAAGTGAATGCCCTACAAGCGTAACTCTACGTAATTTTAGATGCTTTAACAATGCTTTTATCATAGTTGCCTGCTCCTCCATAGTATGCACATAACCCAAATTATCGGAAGCTCCATGACCTAACAAATCTATGGTAATTACCCGATTTTTTGTTGCTAACAAAGGCACAATATCATGCCACATTTCTTTGTTTTCAAGAAAACCGTGTAACAGAACAACAACACTTCCTTTACCGTTAGTAGTGTAGGAAATGTTGCTGTTTTTATATGTAAAAGAAGTTTTTTCTTTTGTCATAAATTAATGACTACCTAAAATTATTATTGCATTAAAGCTTCTATTTCCTCTACGGTAATAGGGATGTTTTTCATTAAATTGATTGGTTCACCGGTTTCTTGAATTACATAATCATCTTCAATACGAATACCTAAATTTTCTTCGGGAATGTAAATTCCGGGTTCTACGGTAAACACCATACCTGCTTGCATTGGTTCAGTTAAAATACCATAATCGTGCGTGTCTAATCCCATATGATGTGAAGTTCCGTGCATAAAATATTTTTTATAGGCAGGCCATTTTGGATCTTCATTTTTAATATCTTCTTCGGTTAATAAACCAAGATGTAACAATTCTTTGGTCATTAATTTACCAACTTCAACGTGATAATCTGCCCAAATCGTACCGGGAACCAACATTTTTGCTGCAGCATCTTTAACACGTAAAACAGCATTATAGACATCTTTTTGTCTTTCGGTAAATTTTCCGTTTGCCGGAACGCAACGTGTCATATCACTGGTGTAATTTGCGTATTCTGCTCCTACATCCATTAAAATAATATCACCGTCTTTTACTTTCCGGTTGTTTTCAATATAATGTAATACACAAGCGTTGTAACCACTTGCTATAATTGGCGTATAGGCAAATCCGTTTGCTCTATTTTTAGTAAATTCGTGTATGTATTCGGCTTCAATTTCGTATTCGGCAACATTCGGTTTTATAAAATTTAAAACGCGACGTAAGCCTTTTTCGGTAATATCACAAGCTTTTTGAATTAACGCAATTTCTTCAGGCTCTTTAACCGAACGCAATCGTTGTAAGATAGGCTGACTTCGTAAATAAGTATGTGCCGGATATTTTTTCTTTAATTTTTTAATAAAACGAGCTTCACGTGTTTCGGTTTCTACATTGGCACGATAATGTTCGTTTGTGTTTAGGTAAACATTTTCGGCTTGTGTCATTACTTCAAAAAGGACTTTTTCAAAATCTTGTAACCAATATACATTTTTAATTCCGGATGTTTCAAATGCTTTTTCTTTAGTTAATTTCTCGCCTTCCCAAACGGCAATATGCTCATTTGTTTCTTTTAAAAACAACATTTCTTTATGCTCCTCTTTTGGTGCATCCGGAAAAATTACCAAAATACTTTCTTCTTGATCTACACCCGATAAATAAAAAATATCGCGATGTTGCTTAAACGGCAAGGTACTATCGGCACTTATCGGATAAATATCATTAGAATTAAAAACAGCCAAAGAATTGGGTTTCATTTTAGCTGCAAATTTTTTTCTATTTTTTATAAATAACTGTTTATCAATTGGTTCATATTTCATTTTTACTATTTTTGAGGTTCTAAATATTTTCGTTAAAACGGAAGACATTCCACTTCCAACAAGATAACAAATTTAATACATTTCTTAATGAAATAAGCTTTTTAGCATAGAAAAAATAATGTATATTTGTTTCTTTTAAAACATTATAATATATGAAGAAGTATCTTTTAGTTATCCTATTTTCACTTTCAATTTCGGTTGTATTTGCTCAAAACGGAAAAGCATACCAAATTTTTAATAAGAAAGGGAAAAAGCAATCCTACAAAAAAATGCTTAAAAAATTAGAAAAAGCTGATGTTGTTTTTTTTGGCGAATTACACAATAATACTATCATTCACTGGTTAGAATTACAAGTAACCAAAGACTTAGCAAAAAAAAGAAATTTAGTTTTAGGTGCCGAAATGTTAGAAGCTGATAACCAAGAAGCCTTAGACAAATACTTGCAAAACAAAATAGACAAAAAAGCTCTGGATACGACGGCTAGATTATGGCCTAATTTTAAAACGGATTACAAGCCATTGGTAGATTTTGCAAAAAAAAATAACCTCAAATTTATTGCAACCAACGTACCGAGAAGAAATGCTAAAATTGTTTTCAGAAAAGGTTTTGAAGGTTTAGAAAAACTATCGGAAACCGAAAAAAAATGGATTGCTCCACTCCCAATTCCTTATGATAAAAATTTGCCGGGATATGTAAAAATGCTCGAAATGATGGGTGGTCACGGTGGTGACAATCTACCAAAAGCACAAGCAATAAAAGATGCAACAATGGCATATTTTATCGGTAAAAATTTAGAAAAAAACAAATTGTTTTTGCATTATAATGGCTCGTATCATTCCAATAATTTTGAAGGGATTGTATGGTATTTAAAAAAGAAAAATCCTAATCTTAAAATTTTAACCATTACAACGGTAGAGCAAAATCAGCTCAAAAAATTAGAAGAAGAAAACAAAGGAATAGCCGATTTTACCATTGCCGTACCGGATGATATGGCTAAATCGTATTAAATTAATCGTTATGCAAAAAATTGAACATATCGGAATTGCCGTTAAAGATTTGGAAAACGCCAATTTATTGTTTAAAAAATTACTCAATCAAACTCACTATAAAATTGAAGAAGTCGTCTCAGAAGGCGTAAAAACCTCCTTTTTTAAAGTCGGCGAAAGCAAAATAGAATTACTTCAAGCAACAAACAATGAAAGTCCGATTGCAAAATTTATTGCAAAAAAAGGCGAAGGAGTACATCATATTGCCTTTGCTGTAACCGATATTTATGCCGAAATAAAACGATTAAAATCGGAAGGATTTACCATTCTTAACGAAAAACCAAAAGAAGGAGCCGATAATAAATTAGTCGCTTTTTTACATCCTAAAAGTAGTAACGGTGTTTTAATTGAATTATGCCAGGAGAAAGAAAGAAATGATAAGTAGAAAGCAAGAAATAAATAGACTTTAAAATAACAATCAACACATTCAAAAAAAATGTACATTTGTACCTTATAACCAATACGACTTTTTTACAATGAGTTTTGAAAAATATCAGAAACGACGATTGCGATTATCCTCTTTATCGGTTATCCTTAGTATTGCCATGATATTGTTTATGCTTGGCTTATTAGGTCTGTTGGTATTACAATCTAAAACTGTTTCCGATAATTTTAAAGAACAATTTGAAATTTCCATTTTTTTAAGTGACAAAGCAAAAAAGGAAGATATTGCCAAATTAAAAAAAGAAATAAGCAACAAATCTTATGCTAAAAAAGTAACATTTCTCTCAAAAGACGAGGCATATAAAATCTACATCAAAGAACTTGGTGAGGATTTTATGCAAGAATTAGACGAAAATCCTTTAAAAAATAACATCAATCTTTATGTAAAAGCTCCGTATTTCGATTTAAAAAAAATTGAATCTATTGAAAAAGAACTTTTAAAAAATAAATTTATTGATGATGTTTCTTACAGCAAAGCAACAGTAAAAAACATTAACGGCATCGTAAAAAAAATAAGTTTTTGGCTGTTGGCATTTAGTGGATTATTAAGTATCATCGCTTTTGTTTTAATTAATAGTTATCTACGATTAGCTGTCTATTCTAAACGTTTCACCATTAAAACCATGCAAATGGTAGGTGCAACAAAAAGGTTTATACGAAAGCCGTTTTTATACCGAAGCATTAAATTAGGTATGGTTGGTGCTATTTTGGCAATTGGCGTATTAAGTACTATTTTATATTATCTTAATAAACGATATCCTAGTTTACATTTATACCAAAATAAAGAAAAAATTGCTTTGCTATTTGTTGTTATTTTCCTTTTAGGAATTTTAATCACATGGATTAGTACCTATTTTGCTACAAGAAGATTTTTAAAATTAAAAACAGACGAATTGTATTACTAAATTCGCTTAAAAAAGAATAAATATGTCTAAAAAACAATCGCAAAACCAAGATAAATTTCTTTTTGAAAAAGAAAATTATAAAATAATGCTTATCGGTTTGGCTTTAATAGCTATCGGATTTATCCTTATGGCAGGAGGCGGAAGTGAGGACCCAAACAAATTTAACGAAGCATTATACAGTTTTAGAAGAATTAGACTGGCTCCTACTCTAATTTTAATAGGTATTGCCGTAGAAATTTATGCCATCTTAAAAAATCCTAAAAAGTAAAATGACTTATTTATACGCTATTATTTTAGCAATTATTGAAGGTTTAACCGAATATTTACCGGTTTCTTCTACAGGACATATGATTATTGCATCGTCTTTTATGAAAATTGCAAATGACGATTTTACCAAATTATTTACCATTGTCATTCAATTAGGTGCTATTATGGCAGTAGTTGTTTTATATTTTAAACGCTTTTTTCAGAGCGTGGATTTTTACTTAAAACTATTTGTGGCTTTTATTCCTGCCGTAATCTTAGGATTATTATTTAACGACCTTATCGATTCGTTGTTAGAAAGTCCGGTTGTAGTTGCCATTATGTTAATTCTAGGAGGTTTTATCTTGATTAAAACAGAAGATTGGTTTCCACAGCAAAACAACACAATAAACGATGATGAAAAAATAAGTTACGCTACAGCTTTTAAAATAGGATTGTTTCAATGTTTGGCTATGATTCCCGGAACATCACGTAGCGGAGCAACCATTGTTGGTGGTTTAACACAAGGTCTTAGTCGTAAAACAGCAGCAGAATTCTCTTTTTTTCTTGCTGTACCAACCATGTTTGGAGCAACTGCAAAAAAATTATACGACTATTACAAAGCCGGATTTCAACTTAATCACGAACAAATAAATTATCTTATTATTGGTAATATTGTGGCTTTTATCGTGGCAATGTTGGCAATAAAATCCTTTATTAATTATCTTAATAAAAACGGATTTAAAATTTTTGGATATTATCGAATCCTTATCGGAAGTATTCTTCTTATCATTCACTTTACCATTTTTAAATTAAGCGTTTAATGCGAACATTAGAAGATTTTAAAGAAGGTCAAGTCCTGTTAATAGACAAACCTTTAGAATGGACATCCTTTCAAGTAGTAAACAAATTGCGTTGGCACATTAGAAAAACGTTTAATATAAAAAAAATAAAAGTCGGTCATGCCGGAACATTAGATCCGCTAGCAACAGGTTTACTTATTATTTGTACCGGAAAATTCACCAAAAAAATAACTGAATACCAAGCTCAAACCAAAGAATATACCGGAACGATTACCCTTGGGGCAACTACACCTTCTTTCGATTTGGAAACCGAGATAAATCAAACATTTGATTTTAGTCATGTAACCAAAGATTTAATTACACAAACCACCAAACAATTTACCGGTGAAATCGAACAAAAACCGCCAATTTTTTCCGCTATTAAAAAAGATGGAAAACGGTTATACGAACTTGCCAGAAAAGGAAAAACAACCGAAATTAAACCCAGAAAAGTAACTGTTTTAGAATTTGAAATTACCAATATTAATTTACCTAAAGTAGATTTTAAAATTGTTTGCAGTAAAGGAACTTATATTCGTTCTATTGCTAACGATTTTGGTGAAGCTTTACATTGCGGCGGACATCTAACAGCTCTACGACGAACAAAAATTGGTACTTTCTCAGTTGCTAATGCCAAACAACTATTGAATTTTATTGAAACGGAATTACAAACAAACAATAATCTCAACCTGGGAAAAAATTATACATAAAATAAAAAGGAGTTAAATTAACTCCTTTTTTAATTTTACACAATCATTGTACACTCAAAATTATCGTATTTTTTTTCAATTGCAAAATCACGCATGTCATGAAAATATTGATGCTCTTCGCTTTGTTCTAATTGATCGTGATGTTCTTTTGAATCCCAATACTCCACCAAATGATACACATGATCATTATTCAAATCTTTAAAAATATGAAAGTGATCTAATCCGGAAGGTTTTGCGTGATATTTTTCTTCAAATTTTTGTAATTCTAAAAAGGTAATATCTTCACCTTCTCTTACTTTAAAGGAAACTATATTTACGTACATAATAAAAGAATTTAAGGTTATCAATACCACAAAGTTATAGCTGATATTTTAAAAATAACAGGATATAAATCAGTATTTATTTAAATTATTTTTTGTATTTTATACGGTGAATTGTTTAAAATTCACGCCAAAAAATTATTCCTTTAAAGCGGATTTTATGCATCTTTGCAACATGTATGCTTTAGTAGATTGTAATAATTTTTATGCGTCGTGTGAACGCATTTTTAAACCTGAATTAATAGGTAAACCAATAGTGGTTTTATCTAATAATGATGGCTGCGTAATTGCCAGAAGTAATGAAGCAAAACCTTATGTGCCTATGGGAGCTGTGGCTTTTAAATATCGTGAAGTCTTTAAAAAAAACAATATTTATGTCTTTTCCTCAAACTATGCTTTATATGCCGATATGAGCAATCGTGTTATGCGAATTTTAAATCAATTTACTCCGGAAATAGAAATTTATTCTATTGATGAAGCATTTTTAAATTTTACAGGTTTAGAAACCTTAAATTTAGAACAATACAGCCTTCAAATTATTAAAAAAGTAAATCAGTGGACTAAAATTCCGGTAAGTATTGGTATAGCACCAACAAAGGCATTGACAAAAATTGCTAATAAAATTGCCAAAAAATTTCCAAACCGAACTAAAAACACCTATACAATTGACAATGAAGAAAAACGAATTAAAGCATTAAAATGGACTAAAATTGAGGATGTATGGGGAATTGGTAGACAATTTTCAAAAAAATTATTTCTACTAAACGTAAAAACAGCATATGATTTTACATTACTATCAGATAGTTTTGTACAAAAAGAATTTAGTATTGTTGGCTTACGATTAAAACGGGAATTAGAAGGGAAATCCGTTTTAAAATTAGAAAAAACAGAAAATAAAAAGAACATTGCAACAACCAGAAGTTTTAAAAACGATATTATAGAATACAATCAAATCAAAGAACGTATCACAACTTTTGCTTGTAGCTGTGCCGAAAAACTACGTAAACAAAATTCGTATTGTAACAGTTTAACTGTTTTTATTTATACCAACAATTTTAAAAACAAACAGAAACAATACCGTAAAAGTGTACACTTAAAATTGCCTTTTGCTACTAACTCAAATATCACCTTATCTAAATTTGCCGTAAAAGGTTTGCAAACTATTTTTAAAAATGGATATGCATTTAAAAAGGCTGGTGTAATCTTACATGACATCCATTTAAAGACACATAAACAACTTAATTTATTTGAAAATGAAAATCCGAAACACGAAAAATTAATGCAGATAATGGATAAAATAAATCATAAATTAGGCGAACATAAAATAAAACTTGCTAGTCAAAATTTAGAAAAAACTTGGATTATGAAACAAGAAAAACTCTCTAACAAATACACTACCAGTTGGAATGAATTACTAACTGTAAAATGATGACAAGATATAAACTCCGTAATTAGATTATAAATTAATTCTATATTACAATAAAATTAATCAATTATACTTATAGTTTATAACGCGTTAATAATTAGTTTCTTTGACATAATTAAAACTCAATATTATGTCAAAAAAACAAAAAATCACTACAAATACAGGTTGTCCTGTAAATCACTATGAAGACACTCAAACTGTAGGAGAAAGAGGTCCTGCACTATTGCAAGATTTTTTCTTACACGAAAAATTAGCACAATTTAATCGAGAACGAATTCCAGAAAGAATTGTACACGCCAAAGGAACCGGAGCTTTTGGTAAATTTACCGTAACACACGATATAACTAAATACAGTAGAGCAAAAGTTTTTTCTAAAATAGGAAAAGAAACAAAAATATTTGTCCGATTTTCAACGGTTGGAGGAGAAAAAGGTTCAGCAGATACCGAAAGAGATCCAAGAGGTTTTGCAATTAAATTTTATACTGAAGATGGAAATTGGGATCTTGTAGGAAACAATACACCGGTATTTTTTATAAAAGATGCGAAAAAATTCCCGGATTTTATTCACACGCAAAAAAGAAATCCTAAAACAAATTTAAAAGATGCAACTATGGTTTGGGATTATTGGTCTTTAAATCCGGAAAGTTTACATCAAGTTTTAATATTAATGTCAGATAGAGGGACTCCAGATGGTTATAGACATATGAATGGTTACGGTAGTCATACTTTTTCTTTAATAAATGAAAATAATGAACTTTTTTATGTAAAATTTCATTATAAAACAAAACAAGGAAATAAAACTTTAACAGATGCAGAAGCAAAAAAAATAAGAGGTATTGATCCAGATTATGCTCAAAGAGATTTAGTAGATGCTATAAAAAAAGGAAATTTTCCAAAATGGACATTAAAAGTTCAAATAATGACACCTGAGGAAGCAAAAACTTTTCAATGGAATCCATTTGATTTAACTAAAATTTGGCCACATTCTGATTTCCCTTTAATCGATGTTGGTGAAATTGAATTAAACAAAATTCCGGAAAATCACTTTCAAGATGTAGAACAAGCCGCTTTTGC
>JALSLI010000044.1 GCA_026988395.1 Flavobacteriaceae bacterium
AACAAAAATCTTTACTTTTAATTTTTCTGATTGGATTTCTCTTATTTTGTGAACTTTTAAATTATTTCGTTTTTCATCTAATTCTATACCCAAATACGAAAGATTTTCACAAACCATTTTTCTAATTAAAGCTGAATTCTCCCCTATTCCTGCTGTAAAAACAATTGCATCCAAACCATTTAAAACTGCTGTGTACGCTCCAATATATTTTTTTATGCGATATGCGTTCATTTCTAAAGCCAATTGAGCCATTTTATTTCCGTTTGAAGCATCATTTTCGATTTCACGTAAATCACTTTTTCCTGTTAAACCGAGCATACCGCTCTTTTTTTGTAAAATAGTTCCAATTTCATCGATACTATATCCAAGTTTTTGAGCTAAAAACAACACAACAGATTGATCAATATCGCCACTTCTGGTTCCCATAATTAATCCGTTCATTGGACCAAATCCTAAACTGTGATCCATACTTTTTCCATTTTTAACAGCAGTCATGCTACAACCATTACCTAAATGAATAGTAATTATTTTGCTGTTGGCTTTATTTAAAAATGCATTTGCTTTTTTAGATACATACAAATGACTGGTACCATGAAATCCGTAAACGCGAACGTGGTGTTTGTTATAAAACTCATTTGGTATGGCATAACGATGTGCTTTTTCGGGAATTGTTTGATGAAAAGCCGTATCAAAAACTGCAATTTGCTTTGCTTTATTAAATATTTTTTCTGCAACTTTTATTCCTAATAAATTGGCCGGATTATGCAAAGGAGCTAAATAAGAAAGTGCTTCAATTTCCTTTTTTACTTCTGTTGTTATTAAGGTTGTTTTGGTAAAAATACTCCCTCCGTGTACCACACGATGACCAACAGCATCAATTTCATCGGTTGATTTAATCACACCAATATTTTTATCTAAAAGCAATGCTGTCATTTTTTTTAATCCTTCTTCATGATTTAATATTGGAAGAATGCGTTTCTCATTAGTTTTTGTAGTCTTATAATGAAGAATCGCATCATTAAATCCAATTTTTTCGATTAGACCTTTGGCGATAACTTCGCCTTTAGGCATTTCTAATAATTGGAATTTTATGGATGAACTACCGGAATTTATTACGAGTATTTTCATATTATTCTATTTCTTGGGCTTGAATTGCGGTAATGATTACCGTATTAAAAATATCATCTACGGTACAGCCTCTACTCAAGTCATTTATAGGTTTGTTTAGACCTTGGAGCATTGGTCCGATTGCTAAAGTTCCGGTTTCACGTTGCACGGCTTTATAGGTATTATTTCCGGTATTTAAATCCGGAAAAATTAACACACTGGCTTCACCTGCAACTTCTGAATTTGGTAATTTACTTTTTCCAACGGTAATATCTACGGCTGCATCGTATTGAATAGGTCCTTCTACTTTTAAATCCGGACGTTTTTCTTTTACAATTTGTGTTGCTTTACGCACTTTATCCACATCTTCACCAATTCCGGATGCACCGGAAGAATACGATAACATCGCTATTTTAGGTTCAATACCAAAAGAAGCACTAGAATCAGCTGAGGTAATTGCTATTTCGGCTAATTGTTCGGCATTTGGATTAGGATTTATGGCACAATCTCCAAAAACAGAAACACGATCTTCCAAACACATAAAAAATATGGATGAAACAATAGTCGCTCCAGGTTTTGTCTTTATAAATTGCAATGCAGGCAATATAGTATGTTGCGTTGTGTGAGCTGCTCCGGAAACCATTCCGTCTGCATGACCTTTATACACCATCATTGTTCCAAAATAAGATACATTAAGCATTTTATCTTCTGCCATTGCCAAATTGATATTTTTATGTTTCCGCAATTCGTAATATGTTTTGGCATAATCCTCAAAATAGATAGAAGTTTCGGGATTAATAATCGTGATTCTATCTGGATCAAATTCTAAATCCAATTTTTTTAAATTTTCTTTTACCTTTTCTTCTTTTCCTAATATTGTAAGTCTTACAACATCTTGATTAATTAATTTAATTGCTGCTTGCAGAATTCGTTTGTCTTCGCCTTCAGGCAATACAATGTGTTTCTTTTCTTTTTTTGCTCTTTGTAACAGATTATATTGAAACATTCTTGGTGTAATTCCTTTTCCTTTAAAGGTAATAAGCGATTCTGCTAAACTATCTACATCGACATATTTTTCAAAAACACGGATAGATAATTGAATTTTTTCGATGTTATCAGGATAAATTTTAGGTTTAACATGGCTCACTTTATTTGCTATGGAAAAAGTGCCGCCTTGAGCTAGTAAAATAGGAATATTGTGATTTAATCCTTCGATTAATTTTGAGATTTCCGGTTGAGGTTTTAATCCTCCGGTTAATAAAATACCGGATAATTTAGGATAACTGTCTGATATATGAGCTTGTAAAGCACCCAACAACAAATCTGAACGATCTCCCGGCGTTACCATTAAGGAATTATTTACGATACGAGGCAAAAAATTATGTAATTGCATTGCTCCTACTACAAACCCTGAGATCTGATGATGCATTCTATTTTTTCCGAATAAAATTTCTGCATTAATATCGTCTTTTATTTCTTTAATAGTAGGTTGTGACAATTGCTCTATTTCAGGTATTGCACTAACAATAACATGCTTTGGCAAACGTTGTTGCAATGCTTTTTCTACCAATACTAAATTTTCTTTTCGTATTCTATTTGCGATAATTGCAAGCACTTCTACTTCATTTTCTTTAAATAGATCATAAGCTGTGTACATATTATTAGCAAAATCTTCCATCGATTTATTGATGCCACTTTCAACAATAATCGTTGGTATGCCGAGATTTTTTGCTATATCTGAATTTATTTTTAATTCTGTTGCGGTACCTTCACCGGAAAAATCGGTTCCTTCAACTAAAATAAAATCAAACTTTTGCTCAAGAGCTTTATATTTTTCAATTATCTTGTCTATAATCAAATCGTGATTGCCATTGTGTTGCATTTCTAAAACTTCACTTTTTGTGAAAGCATAAGCTTCATCAAAAGAAATTTCAAGATTAAAAAACTGACGTACGGTATCAATATGATTGTCTTTTTTATCATTTTTAAAATCGCTTATTATTGGTTTATAGTAACCTACTTTAGCTACTTTACCTAACAACATTTGCATTAAACCTAAAGTAACGATTGATTTTCCGCTACCGCTTTCCATGGTTGCTATATATACTGCTTTACTCATCATAAAATATTAGATTACAAAGGTACGGCAACTATAAATTTAGGCAAAAGAAAAAGCCAAAAATCAGTTGTTTTTCTTACTGATTTTGGCTTTTTTATTATATAGACTTATCTAAGTTTCTACTATAAATTGAGATTGATATTGTTTAATTGATTCATATCAAAATTCATATTTTGTATATTTTTGAGTAACAATTGCATATCATCAGGATTCATTTTATTTCCTAAAATTCGTGCTAAGAAAAACCCATTATCTTTATCAGTTGCAAAAAGTACAATTTCATCTATTGCATCATCTGTACCAATAAATTTGATATCAATTTTTGTTTTACCGGATTTTAATTTAGATAATGTTTGGTATTTATTACTCTTTAAAATCTGTGACAATGATTGCTTTTGTTTTAGGTATTCCTTTTCATTTTTTTTATCTTTTTTAAGGAATAATACATTTAATTTCTTTACACTTTTTATCGCTTTTTTTTCTTCTTTACTTAGGTTTGTTGTGTTTTTAACCAAACTAACCGGAACATCTACAATTACAATATCGTCATTGTCTTCATTTGCAACAAAGTATTGTTCCAGTGACTTCTCGCTTTTGCAAGAAAACAACAAAACGGATAGTAAAATAAAGGTAATTTTTAGTATTTTCATTTTAATCTTATTTAAGTAAGGTGCGGATTTTTATAAAAATCCGCACCTTGATTTATGTTTATTTTTTACTTGCTTTTTTTAACTCATTTCCTCCGGGAATATTCATTTTATCGGTGAGTTCGCCTATTTTGTTTAGATCGATATTTCCGGTTAAGGAAACTACTACTACTTCCGGTTTTCTACCGTTAACATTAACTTTGTCTTTTAAGCTTGTTATGTACATAAACAATTCGCTTACGTGATCTTCGTCTTTACCTTCTTTTACAAATATTTTTACGTTTGCATCTTTGTCTTTAATTCGCATTAACTCAGACAATTTGGTGCTTTTTAAATATTTCTGAATATCTTTTATCATATCACCGGCAATTTTAACATTATCCGTAGTGTAAACGGCAAGATAATCTAAGTTATTAACCATTTCTTTATATGATTTTGCTTCAGGCGAATCACTGGCCACTTTACCCATTAATTTAAAAGCGTGTTTTGTAACGACTACTGTTGATACATCGTCTAAATCTTCATATTTTTCAAACATGCTGTTTTGAGCAAATGTGATTAAGGTAAATACAAATAACAAGATTGTTAATTTTACTTTCATTTTTATGTTTTTAATAGTTTTCATTTTTATGTTTTTTGAGGATTATTTTTTAAAAATTTTCTTTTTTGAGATTTCAAATTCATCTAAATATGCAACTGCAACATTCCCTTTATTTAGGTTTTGAGAAATGAGTTTTAATGCTTTTTGCGTCTCTAAAAAAGCTATTTGGGCTTCTTTTTTTTCGGCTTTGGATATGCCTTTTGGATAAATAGCATAACCAATTGCCAAGAGTAAAAGAACAACTGCTACTTTAGGCAACCAACTAATATTCCAAGACTTTTTACTAGGTTTTACTTGTATATTTTGTGGTGCTTTTTCTTTTTTATTTTGAGCAAAATAGGCAAACATTGCTTGGTATTGCTCCAAATGTTGAGGAACATCGGTTTGGGTAAAATATTCTTTAAGAACGTTTTCTTCTTGTAGAGAAGTTTCGCCTTCAAAATACTTATCTAAAAGTGCCTCTATGTTATTATTTAATGCCATAATTATGGTATTTTATTAGTTTTTGTCTTATCGTTTTACGTGCTCTACTTAACGAAACACGTATTGCTGTTTGTTTTATTTCAAGAATCTTGCCAATTTCTTCAAATGTGTATTGTTCTACATCTCTTAGTTGTATAATAATTCGTTGTTTTTCGGGCAATTCATTTATTAATTTCTCAACAATCGAAATACTATCATTGGTTTCTGTTTCTTTAGACAAATTACTGTTTTCGTCTTTATAATTAGAATGTACAATTTTTAAATTTTGCGCATTTTTCAATTTCAATTCATCCAAACATTTATTTTTAACCATCGTCATTGCAAAGGCTTCCACATTTTTATACATGGTTATTTTAGAACGATTAAGCCATAATTTAAGCAAAACATCTTGTGTGGCGTCTTGGGCTGCATCATGCGAAATTAAATAACGTTTTGCCAACCGGAATAATTTATCCTTAAAAGGCAAGACTATTTTTAAAAACTCTTCTTCGTTCATTTTTATTGTTTGGTTACAATCACGACGAATGTACTTTATTTTTGTTACATCAGCTATAAAATATTTTAGTATATTGCATCGTTAATACTTAAACACCTTCTAAATTATGAAAAATAAATTTATTGCCTATACACTGTTTTCATTTTTACTTATCGGAATTAGTTGTACCGAAAAAGACACCATTCCTCAAGATATTGAAATCCAAAATTTCATCTGGAAAGCAATGAATTTGAATTATTTATGGTTGGAGGAAATTCCGGATTTACAAGATAATCGTTTTAAAAATCAAGATGAACTAAATGCCTATTTACAAGGAAAAACACCCGAAAATTTATTTGAAAGCTTGTTGTATTCCGGCGATCGTTTTAGTTGGATAACCGATGATTATATCGCTTTGGAAAATTCTTTTCAAGGACTTAGCAAAACAACAGGAATGCGTTTTGGTTTAGTTAGAACCGCGGCAGATTCAGACATAATTTTTGGTTATGTTCGCTATGTTCTACCAAATTCGAGTGCTGATTTAGAAGGTGTACAACGTGGCGATATTTTTTATGCTGTAAACAATACACCATTAACAGTAGCTAATTATTACAATCTTCTTTTTAACGAAAACGAAACTATTACCTTTGATTATGCTGATTTTTCAATGGCAAATAACCAAGTTATTCTCACACCAAACAGTATACATAAAACTTTGGTAAAAGAGGTTTTACAAGAAAATCCGATTCATACCGTTGCAATAAAAGAAATTCAAGGTCATAAAATTGGTTATTTACTTTACAACCAATTTGCTTCTAGTTTTGACACAAATCTAAACCAAATATTTGGGCAATTTAAAACTGAAAACATTACCGATTTAGTCTTAGATTTACGTTACAACGGAGGAGGTTCCGTAAATACCGCAGTAATTTTATCGAGTATGATTACCGGTCAGTTTACCAATGAATTATTTGCTTCGGAAGAATACAACTATAAATTACAACCTTTTTATGAAGACCATACAAAACTCTATTTTACCGATAAACTAACAAATGGTCAGGCAATTAATAGTTTGCAATTAAACAAATTATATGTTATTGTTTCCGGAAGCTCAGCATCAGCAAGTGAATTGGTAATTCAAGGCTTAAATCCGTATATTGATGTTGTTTTAATCGGTACAAAAACCGTTGGGAAAAGTGTGGCATCGGTAACCTTATATGATTCGGACAATTACCGTAGAGAAGGTGCAAATCCTAATCATACGTACGCGATTCAACCCATTGTATTAGAAATTAAAAACAAACTCGGTCAAAACAACCATACAGGATTATTACCTAATATTTTACAAGGCGAGAATTTTGCTGATTTAGGAGAACTCGGCAACGAAAATGAAACTTTATTTGCTTCTGCCATTGACGTTATTTTAAACACTAGAAGAATACAACGTACAAATAAAATATTGCCATTGATAGATGACAATCAAATTAAAGAGACAAAAAATAACATGTATGTAACTTTTTAATCTATGAAATCCCTCTGTTTATATTTGTTGTTGCTTCTGAATTTATTTACGATAAATTCACAAACCGACACATTAAATATTCACTATAAAATAGGAGAATACAAAATTAACAAAGAAAATTACAAGAAAATACAAGAAAAACTGGCACAACTACCAAAAGATAAAAAAATGACCGTTGCTATTATTTCGAGTTGTGATTTTTTAGGTAGCAACAAAAAAAACTTAGAACTCTCTTATAAACGAGCATTAACTGTAAAAAAGCTCATCGAATTACACCACAATTTAACCATTTCATCCATTACTTATAAAGGAATTGGAGAGCTTAAAACAGGAAACAGAAAACGCACTAAAACCGGTTTTAAATCTGACAGAAAAACCACCTTGATTTTTAAAGATGAAACACAACGTATTTTAGATAATATGGCAAATTCTAAAAAAGGTGATGTCTTTATTTTAAGAGATATTCTATTTGAACCCGGACGTCATTTGCTAAAAAAAGAATCCTTGCAAGTTGTAAAAAGATTATTAAAAGTATTAAAAGAAAACCCTAAATTAGAAATTGAACTTATTGGTCATGTTTGCTGTGGTAGAAGTCCAACCGATTCATTAGATGGTTACGATAAAGATACACGAGATTATAATTTATCTAAAAATAGAGCCAAACACATTTATAAATATCTGGTTTATAAAAAAATAGATTCAAGTAGATTATCGCATAAAGGATACGGATTTTTAAAACCACTCTACTATCCCGAAGAAAATGATTTTCACAAAAAATTAAACCGCAGAGTTGAGATAAAAATTGTAAATAATTAACAATTATTTTGTAGTTTCGAGGTTTTAAAAAACGGTTAAAAAAACATGGCAAAAGTAAAACCTTTTAGAGCAGTAAGAGCACAAAAAGATAATGTAAACAATGTTGTTACAAGATCTTACGACACGTATACCGAAAAAGAAATTCAGGATATTATCGAACAAAATCCGAATTCTTTTTTACAAATAATTCATCCGTTTTTTAAAAAGAATACCTTTCATTCATTAGATGAAAAATTTGAAGCCGTTAAAGAAAAATACAATTTTTTTAAAGCAAAAGATATTCTTAAAAAAGAAGAAAAACCCCTATTTTATCTATATAAAAAACAAACTGAAACAGGTGATTTTATTGGACTTATAGCTGCTACAAGCACAAAAGATTATAAAAATAATATTATAAAAAAACACGAAAAAACCTTAAAAAAAAGAGAAATCCTATTTAAAAACTATCTAAAAAAAACAGGTTTTAATGCCGAACCTGTGCTTCTTACCTATCCTGATGAACCAATAATAAACGAAATAATTAAAAAATACCAACAAGAAAAACCGGAATATCAATTTACTACTAAAAACGGTAAATTACACTCCTTATGGTTGATTAATAATGAAGTCGATATTACTACAATTCAAACGATTTTTAAAAAAATAAAATCTCTTTACATCGCCGATGGTCATCATAGAAGTGCTTCTTCTTATTTATTAGGAAAAGAATTAAAAACAAAAAAAAGCAAGTATTTTTTAAGTTACCTAATATCTGAATCCAATTTAAAAATAGCATCGTTTAATCGATTAATCAACACCTTAAACGGATTAACAGAAAATGATTTTTTAGAGGCTTTATCCAAAAAATTCACTGTTTCTTTATCTGAAAAACCATTTTTTGAACCCCAAAATTCACACGAGTTTAGTATGTACCTCGGTGATAAAGCTTACCTTTTAAAATTAAAGAAAGAGAGCTACAATTTTAAAACATCTCTACATCATTTAGACACACATATTTTACACAAAAATATTGTAAAAAACATTTTGGGCATTAAAAACGTACGAACGGACAAAAGAATTACGTATATTGCACAACATCACGGACAAGAAATTTTAAAAAACAAAGTGCTAAAAGGAGAGTTTAAAGTTGCTTTTGGTCTGTTTCCTGCAACAGTAGAGCAAATGAAAAATATATCTGATGAAGGTTTAACGATGCCTCCAAAATCAACTTATATACTTCCTAAATTAAAAAGCGGTTTAATCATATACGAGTTTTAAAATGGTAGAAGCAACAACACAATTACGCGTACGATATAGTGAAACTGATCAAATGGGCTACGTATATTACGGAAATTACGCCCAATATTTTGAAGTAGCTCGTGTTGAATTTCTTAGATCGAAAGGTGTTTCTTATAAAAAATTAGAAGAAGAAGGAATTATGCTACCTGTTTTAAAACTAGAAGTTAAATACCACAAACCTGCAAAATACGATGATTTATTAACCATTAAAACAGTTGTAAAGAAAAAACCGAGTATTACGGTTGATTTTCATTTTGAAATTTATAACGAACAAAATGAATTATTAACTACCGGTTTTACTTCTCTTGTTTTTATCGATATGAAACGAAACAGACCGACCAGACCACCAAAAATTATCCTGGATTTATTTGATACAATCTAAAGGAAAAAGCTGTTCTTTATTATAGAACAGCTTTTAAATTTATTATGAAAACGTAACAAATTATTAAATAAGATTTATCACTTCGTCACTGGATAGTGATTTCACCTTCTTTTCCAATGTTTGTAATAACTCAAACAATAATTTTGAATATTGCTTTAAAATTACATCTAATTTTCTGGCTTTTTCTTCTCTTTCTGCCATTTGTTTTTTGGCACTATTAAAAAGAGAGCCTTCAATTGGCTTTTTGTACAAACTATAAATTTGTAAATACGTATCGTGTACTGATTGATGAATTTCTTCAATATCTGTATATTCTGAAAATTCACTCAATCTTTGGCCTTCACCATAATACCATTTACCAAAATCACAAGAAGTATAATTTACAGGTATAGTTGTATTTGCCTGGTGAATATCGCCTAAACGAATTAAAATTTGCACATCTGAAATCCATTTCATATGACTTGTTTTTGCCATACGTAAATTTGAAATGATTTCTGCCTTGATTCCTCTAGCGTTTTCTACAACATCTACATCAGAAACTATCTCTAATTTTGTTTGTTGCAATTTTTTAGACTCTTGTTGCTGCTGTTCTTTTTGAGCAATTAAATCCTCAATTTTTCTTTCTATTTCACTCATTTGTTGTTAGTAATAAGGGGTTTATAATTTTTCTTTTTCGCGTGCAAAGATACTATTAAAATTTAAATTACCAAAATTATTAATAACTTTATTTATTCCTTTGCAATGTTAACACATCTAGTTCTCTTTAATTCTTCAAGTAATATGTCTTTATCTTTTTCTCTAATTTCAATGGTAAAGTTGCAGTTCATTTCCATTTTACGCTCAATAATTGTAGCATTAGTTTCTTTAAGAACACGCAAAACTTTATCCATATCTTTATATTCAAAAGTAATGCCAAAAGAATAATTTATTGTTTTATTTTTAATTTCGGCTGTTTCCAAAACCATTTTTGCGGCTGTTTTATAAGCACTAACCAAACCGCCAACACCTAATTTTGTACCACCAAAATAACGTACTACAATAACCAAAACATCAGTTAAACCAAAAGAATGTATTTGTCCTAAAATAGGCTGTCCGGCACTATTGCTTGGTTCTCCATCATCGTTTGCTCTATATTTAGCTTTATCATTATAACCTATTTGCCAAGCATAACACCAATGTCTGGCTTTATAATGCTTTTCCTTTACATCTTTTAAATTTTTTTTTATCTGTTCTTCATTTTTAACAGGGAATACATAACCAATAAATTTACTTCCTTTTACTTTATAAACCTCGCTCTCAAAGGATTTTTCAATTGTTTTATAAGTATCTTTTGGTGTTTCCATTTAATAAGAAATCATTAATAAATAAACGGATAATATAGCAAAAAAAATTCCTAAAATATTTTTTTTGCTAAATTTTTCTTGAAACAAAAGAAAACCAAACAATGCAGATACCAAGACAATACCAATATTATTTAAAGTAAAGACTTTAGAACTATCGTATTTACCCATTGTTTGCAGTGATTTTACCAAAAAAAACATTGCATAGTAGTTAAATATTCCTAATAGAATACCTCCAATTATATTTTTTACATTAAACCTTATTTTACGTTTTGTGCTTTTAATCAACAAAACTACAATACCAATCAACATTGCATTAAAAAAAATTGTTCCAATAAAAATGGAAACTTCATCTGTTGCCACATAATTTTTTTCGAAATATTTTAATAAAGTATCTAATAATCCGGAACCAAAAAAAAGAATAACAGGTAAGTATAACAGTTTTATATTTACTTCCATTTTTTCTTTTATTGAAGTTAAATAAACAGCTGAAAGTGCTAGAAAAATAGCAACTATTTTTAATAGGTTTACCGGTTCTTTATATACCATAATACCAAACAAAACCGGAATAACCATACTCATTTTGCCGGAAATCGCAGCTACCGAAACTCCTAAATACTGCGTTGTTTTTGCCATTAAATTAAATAAACTAATAAATAAAATTCCTAAAATAATGGTGGCAAAAAACCATTTTTGATTAGGTATTTTTAACAAACCATATGATACATTAGCTTGAGAAAATGCTAAAGATGAAGCTATAAGATAATTTATAACAATAGCTTGTAATGTATCGATTTCTTGTTTTTTAAATACTGTGAAAACAACATATAAGACACTATTAAATAAAATGGAGAGTAGCAAAAAAATCATTTAAAAATATTTTTCTAAAATTAATAATATCCTCCGTTTCTGGATTAATATGCCATGTATTAAATCCCATTTTTTTAGCCGTTTCACAATTTTCTAAAGTATCATCTATAAAAAGTGTTTCTTCCGGATTTATACCGGTACGTTTAATAACATATTTAAAAGGAGCTTCATCAGGTTTACGCATTTCAATTAAATGCGAATAAAATATTTCGTTAAATAAGTACAAAAATTCAACATACAAATCATCATCTAGCATCGAACGAATATGTTTTAGATGTAACGGATTAATATTACTCAATAAATAAAGATTGTACTTCTTAGCTAACTTTTTTATAAAATCCATTCTATATCTTGGCAAATCTAATATAATGGAGTTCCAAGCATCAATTAACTCATCATCGGTTGCTTTTGGAATTTTAGTTTGATAAAAACATAAAAATTCTATGGTATCTATTTTACCTCTTTCGTATAATTGATTGATTTTATGCATTTCTGCATCGAACTCATCGAGACCCAATTTATTTAATTCTCTTTTTGTGGCTTGCTTATCCAAATTGATAATCACATCGCCAAAATCAAAAATTATATTCTTAATTTCCTTCTTTTTCATAATAATTTAAAATCTCTGAATCAATTATTGTTTGTTTGATTAATTTTTTATTGTTCAAAATTGGTGATTTTACACCGTTTTTTAATAAAATATCTCCTATAAATATTCGTGCTTCATCCCAAATACCGGATTTTATAAACGTCTCTAAAGTCTGCTTTCCTCCTTCTATAATAACCGATTGTATTTCGTGTTTTACTAAAATGCGAATTATTTCTTCGATTAAATCGGAAAAATTAATCTTTTCATAAAAAATAGTTTTATCAGATTGTTTTTCTTTTTCTGTAAGAATAATCGTTTTAACAGCACGATCAAAAACAGCAAAATTTTGTGGAATTCGCAAACTGCGATCCAATACAATTCTAACCGGATTTTTACCAAAAACCTTACGTGTTGTCAAAGAAGGATTATCACTTAAAACCGTATTTGTTCCTACTAAAATCCCTTGTTCTTGCGAACGCCAAAAATGCACTAATTGTTGCGATTGTTGACTGGAAATCCAAATTGGCTCAGCTTTATCTTTGTGTAATTTACCTATAAAATCATCTTTTGATTTTGCCCATTTTAAAATAAAATAAGGTCTTTTTTTGTTGTGAAATGTAAAAAAGCGTTTATTTAATGCCAAACATTCTTTTTCTAAAACACCAATTGTGACATCAATGCCGTTTTTTTTTAGGTGTTTTACACCTTTTCCGCTAACTATTTCATTAGTGTCTAATGCTCCAATGATTACTTTTGGGATTTTACTTGCCACGATCAAATCGCTGCACGGAGGTGTTTTACCAAAATGTGAGCAAGGTTCTAAACTAACATATAACGTTGCTTTTGATATGAATTTAACATTTTCCGGTTTAACCGAATTGATACAATTTACTTCGGCGTGATTTCCGCCATATTTGCTTGTAAATCCTTCGCCAATTATGCTATCGTTATATACTAAAACTGCACCAACCATAGGATTAGGGGCTGTATTACCTAAACCTTTATTTGCTAATTGCAAACAGCGTTGCATGTATTTTTTATCGGTTTGCATTATTTTAAAAGAATTTCATCAGTATAATTTAACGGATAGTCATAATGAAAATTACCTAATGAGTATCTAATTTCTCCTTTGTAAACAATCCGTATTTTTTTATTCCGGATAAAATTCATCACATTTGATAATAAATTTTGCTTATTGTCTTTATAGATTTTTTCGTAAGGAATTACTACCGTTAACGGCAAAATAAATTCCTTTTTTCTCGGTACTTTAAACGGTTCCGAATTTAATGTTGCTACCTGTAAACTATCAATTAACACCTTAATATTATTAGCTTGAAGCGTACCTCCTATACTGTTTTTATTTAAAAAACGCAAATCGGTTCTTAATTTTATTCCTTCTCTATTTGCCTGCAAAACTTTTACGGATTCTACTTTAATAAGTTCCGGTTTTTCTGTTACTTTACAGCCTAAAAAGGTGGTAATTATTAAAATCAGGAATATTTTTTTCATTTTTAACACATTATAATCCGCAAAAATAAGAAATAACACTATGCAATCGCTTAAAATAAGAAATATTCTTCCTTCCGACAATCCAAAATTATCTTTTGTAATAAAATCCGTTTTAACGGAATTAGGTTGCAATATAAAAGGAACTGCTTATTACGACAAAGAAACCGATGAAATGTTTGAAGCTTATCAAACCGAAAAAACTATCTATTTTGTAGCCGAATTAAACAATGAAATCGTTGGTGGTTGTGGTATTGGTATTTTAGAAAATAATACTTGCGAATTGCAAAAAATGTATATTTTACCAAAAGCAAGAGGTTATAAAGTTGGTTATCAATTATTGCAAAAATGCATCGATTTTGCTATAAAAAACAACTATGATAACATTTATTTAGAAACGTTTCCGCAGATGAAATCCGCTATTTCATTATATCAAAAAAATGGCTTTTTTAGAATTGACAAATCCTTGGGAAATACTTGTCATTATTCTTGTAACGTATGGATGCTAAAACCTTTAAAACGAAATATTCTCACTTTAAAAACGGAATTTATTTCCGCTTTAAGCGAAATTTATACAACGAAAGAAATCAATCATTTTTTTACATTATTGGCAACAGAATACCTTAATTTAAGTAGAGTAGAAATCGCCTTGCAACCCAATTTAATGATCAATGAAAAGAAATTACATCTCTTTTACAATGGGTTGAAAAAATTAAAAAACCAAGTACCAATACAATACATTCTCGGTAAAACAGAATTTTACAACAATCATTTTTATGTAGACAAAAACGTTCTAATACCAAGACCCGAAACCGAAGAATTAGTAGATTGGATTGTTAAAGAAAATCAAAATACTAAAAAAACACTAAATATTTTAGATATCGGAACAGGCTCCGGTTGTATAGCAATAAGTTTAGCAAAAAATCTACCTTCTACGGTTACAGCAATAGATGTTTCGGAAAAAGCTCTTGAAATAGCTAAAAAAAACACACAGTTAAATAATGTGAAAATAACATTAATAAAGAGAGATATTTTAGAAAATAATGACTTTCAACTACCTGAAAAACAAGATATTATTGTTAGCAATCCGCCATACGTTAGAGAACAAGAAAAAGAACAAATGCAGAAAAATGTATTGGACTACGAACCACATCTTGCTCTTTTTGTTAAAAATGATAATCCCTTACTTTTTTATGCTGCAATAGCCGATTTTGCCTTAAAAAACCTAAAACCAAACGGTAAACTTTATTTTGAAATAAACGAGTTTTTAGGTAACGAAACAGTTACTTTATTACAAGAAAAAGGGTTTAAAAATGTGATTTTAAAAAAAGATATTTTTGGTAGAGACAGAATGGTACAAGGTTATTTAGTTTAATTTTTAAGATCATCAGAAAAATGCCCTTTATGTTTTCCTTTTAAAAATTTTTCTTTGTTAAAATCTTTTGATTCTCCTTTCGGAATAGTTAGGCTTTTCCATTGATTGCCTTTAAGCATTTTTCCAATAAAAACAATTTGCCCAATATGAAACGAGTAATGAGCCAATTGTCGGTTTATAGCTTCAATAATGGAGTGTTCTTGATTTCTAATATAAATTTTTATTTCAAAATTTTCTTCATTTACAGACTTTAAAGCATCAAATAAACATTTCCAACCTTCCTCCCATTTATCCAACAATTCCTTTTTTGTTTTTATAACCGATTCAAACTCCAAATCTCTGTTTCTCCATTCTTTTTCTCCATTTGATGTTAAAAAATCCATCCAACGAGATTTCATATTTCCCCAAAGATGATTTACAATTATCGCAATTGAGTTTACATCTTCATTAAATTACCAAAAAAAATCACTTTCTTTAAGTTGGTCAAAGG
The DNA here is from genome assembly GCA_026988395.1 of Flavobacteriaceae bacterium. Lineage (GTDB taxonomy): Bacteria > Bacteroidota > Bacteroidia > Flavobacteriales > Flavobacteriaceae > S010-17. The sequence continues at coordinate 15,601 of JALSLI010000044.1, forward strand.
TTTTTTTGCCAACTTTTTTATAATATTCAAATTGCTTTTTTACGCTATTTAGATATTCCTTTTTCACTTTTTTGATTACTAATAAAAAACTACTGTTAATATGAATTTTGAAGGACTAAACTTTAGGTTTATCACATAGCCTAATTACGTTTTTTATTCTGTCAACTTACTCATTAAATCCATTCTTTCATGTAATATTCTTATAACCTCTATTTCATATTCAGAAATTTTATAATAAAATATTATGTGTTTTCCTGATTTAAAACCAAATAAATTTCTGCTTATTTCTGAATACATTTTTCCAATAATTTGATTTTTACCAATTTCTTGACAAGCAACCTTAATTGTTTCGTAATATATATCTGCCTGATTTTCAGACCATTTTTCAAATGTATAATCCCAAATACTATTTAAATCATCTATGGCTTTTTGTCTTAATATAACTTCAGCCATTTTTTATTTTTTCAGATTTTAATTTTTTTAAATTTTCATCAAAATCAAAATTTTCAACTCGTGGACTATCTATTCCTTCTTGAATAGCATTTCTTAAAGCAATAATTTTGCTTTCTTCATTTTCTAAAAGACGCAAACCAGCCCTTACAACTTCACTTACATTTTTATATCTACCAATAGATAATTGACTTTTTATAAATTGGTCAAAATAATGCCCTAACGATATTGATGTATTTTTACTCATTTTCAAAACTTTATTCAAAAGTACCAAAAATTGGTAAAATATACAAAATTACAATCTATTTTTCTGAAAGAAAAAAACATCAAACTATTTTTAAAATATTTTCCGGCGGACGACCTAAAACAGCTTTATCCTCTTTAACAACGATTGGTCTTTCAATTAGTTTAGGAAACTTAACCATTGCTTCAATGATTTCATCATCGGTTAATTCTTTTCCTTTATAATTTTCTTTCCAAATCTTCTCATTTTTTCTAACTAAATCAATAGGTTTTATATCTAATTTTTTAATAATTTCTTTTAATTCTTCTTTTGTTGGCGGTGTTTTTAGATATTGCACGATTTCAAAATCAACTCCTTTATCTTTTAAAATTTGTAATCCTTGTCGGCTTTTACTACATCGCGGATTGTGATATATTTTTATTTTATGCATCATTTTATATTTTACACAAAGATAGTAAATGATTTTAACCTACAAAATTCACCACAATTTCCACTTTTAGTAGATAGAATTCTAAAATTCTACAGCTAAACAAAGCTAATTTCATGAATATTTGCGGTTAAATATGTATTTTTGAAAAATGGATTTTCAAACAATTATATCTTTTTTGATCGCATCATCTTTGCTCACTATAATGCCGGGGCCTGACATTATTTATGTTCTACTACAGAGCATTAGTAATGGTAAAAAATACGGTATTATCACTGCCTTAGGTTTGGTAAGTGGTATTATCGTTCATACCACACTTATTGCTCTTGGTGTTTCCGAAATGGTAAAACAATCGGAAAATATTTATCTTGCAATTAAAATTTTTGGTGCTTTCTATCTTTTTTATCTTGCATATAAGGTGTACAAAGCCCCGGCAAGTATCGAAATTCCGGAAAACGAATTAGTTAAAGAAAATTTTACAACCTTATTTAAAAGGGGTTTTTTTATGAATGTGCTCAATCCTAAAGTCGGATTATTTTTTCTGGCGTTTTTTCCGGGTTTTATAAATTTACATAACAGAAACACCATATTACAAATTTACACATTAGGATTTTTATTTATGTTACAAGCACTTGTTATATTTAGCTTTGTATCCATTCTTGCCGATAAAATGACCTCCTTTTTACGTGAAAATAAGAAATTTAATCATTATTTAAAATATGCTCAGATTGTTATTTTTATTGGCATCGGAATTTTTATTTTACTATAAAAAACGTATTTTTACCAAACTTATGTTTTTAAGTATAATTACTTCCCAAAAAGGGTGAAATTTATGACTAAAAAAGTGAAAATTATCGAATGTCCAAGAGATGCAATGCAAGGTATAAAATCGCATTTCATACCAACCGAAGCGAAAGCAAAATATATTAATTCACTATTGCGTGTTGGTTTTGATACGATTGATTTTGGAAGTTTTGTCTCACCAAAAGCGATTCCGCAAATGCGAGATACTGCCGATGTTTTAAAAGGTTTGGATTTAAGTAATACCAATAGTAAATTACTGGCAATCGTTGCAAATAAAAGAGGAGCAAACGATGCCTCAGTCTTTGAAGAAATTGATTATTTAGGATTTCCTTTTTCTATTTCAGAGAATTTTCAGATGCGTAATACCGGAAAAACGATTGCAGAATCGGTTATTACTTTAGATCAAATTTTAGATATTGCCGACAAAAATAACAAAGAAGTCGTTGCCTATTTATCTATGGGTTTTGGTAATCCTTATGGTGACAAATGGAATGTTGATATTGTAGCAGATTGGACTGAAAAACTCTCTAAAATGGGTGTTAAAATTTTATCTTTATCTGACACTATTGGTGTTGCTGATGGAAAAACAATTAAGTATTTGTTTGAGAATTTAATACCACTTTACCCAAAAATTGAATTTGGTGCTCATTTACATACAACACCTAACACTTGGCGAGAAAAAGTAGATGCTGCTTTTACCGGAGGTTGTACTCGTTTTGACGGAGCAATAAAGGGTTTTGGAGGTTGCCCAATGGCAAAAGATGAACTCACCGGTAATATGCCAACTGAAAAACTGTTATCGTATTTTACCGAGAAAAAAGTGGATACCAATATCAAACCAATGGCTTTTGAAAGTGCTTATAATAAAGCTCTAGATGTTTTTTAACCTGTAAAATTCACTACAATTTTCATCATATAAAGTAAATCAAGTTACCTATTCTCCTAAACTAAAATTCACTACAACAAAACCGGTCTGTCTTGCAGGAGCTTTACTGTCGGCATTAAAACGATAGGATTTTGCTGTGCGTTTTGCAGCGGCATTTAAACAAGGATCATCACTTTGAGCAACTTGAGTACTAATAACTTTTCCGGTTCTATCAACTACAATTTTTACAACAACTTTACCTTCTTCATTACAATCTTGCGGAAATTTTTTATTAGATTTTTTCGTCCTACCATTTAATCCGTAACCGGAACCATTACCGCTTCCTCCACCATAATATGAATTTGCATATGGATTTCCATTAATATCACCTTGATTTCCATTTTGATTGCTATCGCCATCACCTTCATTAGAAGTACCATTATTACTTGGACCGTTTAAAATACTACTCAAAGCATCGGTAGTAGATTGATCCGGTTTTGGTTTTGGCTTTGGTTTTGGTTTGGGTGGAGATGTTGTCTCGGCAGTTTCCGTAACCGGTTCTGTATTTGTTTGCGGTGTATTATTTACTGTAGGAGCATCTTCCGTATCTTGCGTTACTACTTCCTCTTCAACAACAGTTTCTTTTGGCGTTTCGGTTGGTTGCTCAACTACTTCTTCCTCCTGCTCTTCTTGTTCTTGTTGCTGTTCTTGATTAGGTTCTGTTTTTACTTGTTCGGTTGAAGTTGTGTTGTCTCCTTTTCCGGCATCGGTATAACCGAAATTAATTTCCACACCATATTCATCCGGCGGATCTTTGTATTTTAATCCGAATATAAAAATCAAAAACACTACTAACAACATTAAAATTGTTGTTATAACAGCAGATTTCTTCTTATGTGGTGTATCTAATATTTTCATTTTATTTTGCTCTCACTGCCAAAGTCGATTTTATCCGATTTCTATTGGCAATATCCATTACATAAACAGCATCTTTCATAGGCACAGATTCTTCTACTCTTAAAGTAATCGATCTACCAATTTTATTTTTACCAACTTTATTTAAAATTTCTCGTTCTAATTGACTTTTTCTTACCTTTTTACGATTCACATAGTATTCCTTATTCTTAGTAATACTAACTGTAACACTTTTACTTTGTGTGGTTTTACTAGAAGATTTTGGTAATAATAAATCTATCGCTTCCGCGGAAACGAGTGTAGATGCAATCATAAAAAAGATTAGTAACAAAAATACAATATCGGTCATAGATGACATATTGAATTCCGGTGTTACCTTATTTCTACCTCTAATATTCATATTTTGTTATTAAGCAGGTTCATTTAATAAATCCAAAAATTCTAAGGATTGTGCTTCCATCTGGTAAACCACTTTATTGGTTTTTACTACCAAATGATTGTATGCAATATATGCGATAATACCAACAATCAAACCACCTACAGTAGTTGTCATTGCTGTATATAAACCATCTGCCATCGATTTTATATCAATAGAACCACCGGCATTTGCAATTTCAAATATTGATAAAATCATACCAATAACCGTACCTAAAAATCCAATCATTGGAGCAACTCCGGAAATTGTGGCAAGAATACTAACGTTCTTTTCCAGTCGATAAATCTCTAATCTTCCTGCATTTTCAATTGCTGTATGAATATCTTCCAAAGGTTTGCCTATACGTGAAATACCTTTTTCAATTAATCTTGCAACCGAAGAATTATGATGCTGAGCACATAGGCGTTTTGCACCTTCTAAATCACCTTTAAGAATGTATTCTCGTATTTGATTCATAAATGTTTTATCTACTTTTGAAGCTGCTTTTATAGCAAATAATCGTTCAAAATAAATAAACAATGCAACAACTAATAAAATAAATAGTAAGCCCATTATTAACT
>JALSLI010000045.1 GCA_026988395.1 Flavobacteriaceae bacterium
TTAATCAGAGGGTCCTAGGTTCGAGTCCTAGAGGAGGAGCAAAAAAAGTCTAACAGCAATGTTAGACTTTTTTGTTTTATAAATTATACAACTTATTTTTATATCCTGTTTTCTAAAAAATTATACCATTTCGACATTATTTATAGTATTGATATTAATAGACAGTTGGAATTTCGTAAAAGTTTTGCGGATTTAAGATGTTATAATTGTGTTAAACATCTTTCTAAATACCTTTCGGTGTATTCTATAACAACAATATCAGGTTTTTCTTTTTTGATTAATTTTTCATCAAATTTATGCGACCAAATATAGGTTGTATGGTTAAATGATTCGTTTAAAAATGGTATTAAAGCACTTGAAAAAGAATCGCGAAATAACAAAATTTTAAATTTTTGGGTATTGTTTTTATATCTAGATTCAGAAATAGTTTCGTTTTTATAATATTTTGGTATGGAATCTATTTGATAGTTTGTAAAAAAAGTAGGTTTTAAAATATACTGAAAGTCTTTTTTGTAATTAATCATTTTTGAATTACCTCCCATCTTTTCTATAGAATCTATTTTATAATCTGAAAAAGAAATGCTTTTTATGTCAAAATCTAATTTTATTCTGTTTAACAAGGTTTGCGAAGCATAAAAAGCTCCAATATCATTCCAATGTGAATCGTTTCTACGATACAATCGATTATTTATTTTTTGTTTTTCGAATTGCTTTCCTAAATCTATAATTTCAAAATCTGTTGTATTTTTTAAATAGGCTAAAAGTTGTTCTTTCCGGTTTTTAATTTTAGGGAAACGAAATGGTAATTTTTCACGATAAATACTATGTTTACTTGGTGCAACGGCAATATAAAATTTAATATTTTGCGATTCTAACCATTTTTTTCTCGCTAAAATATTCTTTGCAATTTTTTGTAATTCTTCTAAACTAAATAAGTCAAAACCTAAACTTTCGTTTACGGTATTACTAAAACTATTTCCTAAAAACAAAAAATCATCTTTACCAATGATAACTTTTGATGGCAATGGACTTTCTTCCAAAACATTGTTTTTTAAATTTAAATAGGAATTCAATAAGGTATTACGCATACCAAAATTATCACGATAATACGATTTGAATTTTCTAACAAAACCTTGTGGTTTTGTTATGTTTAAAGTAGGAAAATTTATTTTTTTACGATTCTCATTATCTAAATATTTTGATTCTAAGTTAAATAACTGCACTATTGTTGGTAACGTAAGCAGAAATAGAAATCCGATTATTAAAACGATATGTCTGGTATTTTTTTGCATTAAAATCTAAAATAAATAAACGGATTATACGAATCAATAGCAACATACATTACCGAAATTACAAAAAGAAGCAGCAACAAAACAGGTTTTAAAGACTTAAAATACAAATTATCACTAAATTTATCGTTTATTTTTATGTAAACAGGAAAACTAAAAATAATTGCCAATAAAAACGCAAATAAAACTTCTTTTGTTAAATAATAATTGATAAATTCTGTATTTGGTATGGTCTTAAAAGCAAACATTTGTTTGATGTAAAGTAATGCTTTGGAAACCGTATCTGCTCTAAAAAACACCCAAGCGATCAGCACAACCAAAATGGTGTAAATATGTGATATCGGTTTTCCTAATTTTAGGAGGAATTTATCTAAACCTAAACGTTCTAAAATTAAGAAGAATCCATGTAATAATCCCCAAATTATAAAACTCCAACTTGCACCATGCCACAATCCTGTTATTAAAAAAACGATGATTAGATTTATGTAAGTTCTTATTTTCCCTTTTCGGTTTCCTCCAAGTGAAATGTAGAGATAATCTCTAAACCAAGTGGATAATGAAATATGCCAACGTCGCCAAAATTCTTTTATAGATTTTGCTAAATATGGATAATTAAAGTTTTCTAAAAATTCAAACCCAAACATTTTCCCTAAGCCAATTGCCATATCCGAATATCCTGAAAAATCGTAATAAATTTGAAATGCATAAGCAAGAATACCAATCCAAGTGACATAAGTAGAAACAAATTCGGTTGGCGTGTTGAAAATAGTATCTGCAAGAAATGCTAAATTATTAGCAATAATCATTTTTTTTGCAAGTCCAATAATAAATCGTTCTACTCCTTCTGAAAATTGATTTATATTTGGATTTCTATTTGTTAGTTGTTTTTCAATATCTTTATACCTAACAATTGGTCCGGCAATTAATTGCGGAAATAAGGTTACATAGGTTGCAAAATCTATAAAATTTTTGTTTGCTTTTACATTGCCACGATATACATCAATCGTATATGACATCGTCTGAAAAGTGTAAAAACTAATTCCTAACGGTAAAACAATTTTTGGTAGGTTTCTTATTTTAGCTGAAGTAATCCCTAATATTTCTAAAAATTGGTTGTAATTTTCAAATAGAAATGTAGCGTATTTAAAATAAATTAAAAACGATAAATTAACCAAAACAGATAAAAATAAACCTGTTTTTTTGTACCCTTTTTCTATGATTATTCCGGCAAAAAAATCTACAATTGTAGATGCCAAAATAATTAAGACTAATTCTTTTTCACCAAAAGTGTAAAAAGCCAAGCTTGCTAATAACAAACAAATGTTTTTTAATTTTTTTGGCAATACATAATACACTAGCAATACCAAAGGTAAAAAAACAAACAAAAAAATAGCACTACTAAAAAGCATATTATCTAAGAATGGAATACTTTTACAAACATATTACAACTTATTTGAATATTCATAAAAAACCTAACATTTATGTATGGTATACTTGGTATTTATAGGTTAAAGCAACAATTATTAAAATTCTACCAATTAAATTCAACAAAAGTATTTTACATTTTCTTTAACAAGTTATCTATTATATTTATAGTATTTTTGTAAATATGAAAAGAACAATATTACTTTTAACTTTCTTCACTTCTGTTTTTTTATTCTCACAAGAAAAAAAGGATACAATCACTCATGTTTTAAAAGGACAAATTTTAGACGTTAAAACACGTTTTCCCTTAAAAAGTGCACATGTACTAAATTTAACATCCGTTAGAGGAACAACAACAAATGAATACGGAAGATTTGAAATAACAGCAAAAAAAGGAGATGAAATATACATTTCATATATTGGTTATCAATCCATTAAATTAATTGTAACCAATGATTTATTAAATAAAAAGGATTTAAAAATTGCTATTCACGATCGTATTGTTCCTTTAGATGCAGTAGAAGTTAAATCCAATCATTTAATTGGTGTTTTAGTTGTTGATGCTAAAAATGTTCCTGAATCTACTCCAAATAGAGTACATATAAACGGATTACCACAAACGTATGAAACCGGATTACCAAAACCAAGAAATTATAATTCTGCTTTGGCAGCAGTTTTTAGTCCGATAGATTTTTGGTATCAGAAATTAGGAAAACGAGCAAAAGAGCTAAAAAAATTAGACAAACTCCGCAAAGATGATAAGCTTCGTGAAATAATGGAACAAAAATTTAATCGTGAAGTAATGATGCAATATTTGGATATGAGTAGAAATGAAATCAACCAAATGCTTAAAGATTGTAACTACTCCAGACGATTTATAAAAAAAGCAAGTGATCTACAAATAGTAGATGCTATTTTAAACTGTTACGAAAATCAAAAAATTCAGAATAAAGGAAAAGTAAAAAAAGAGATTCAACATTATAACGAAGAACGATTATAAGTTTTTAAAAATTGGATGAGTTTTTGTATGGCTATGCCTCGATGACTAATTTTATTTTTTTCTAGTTTTGTCATTTCTGCAAAAGTTTTATCAAAACCTTTTGGCTTGAATATTGGATCGTATCCAAAACCCTCAATTCCTTTTTTATTTGGTACTATTTCGCCTTTACAAACACCTTCAAATTGATATTCTTTTCCATTTAAAATTAAGCTAATAACAGTTCTAAATTGAGCCGAACGATTAGAAAAACCTTCTAATTTTTGGAGCAGTTTTTCCATATTTTTATTTGAATCTGTGGGTTCTCCGGCATATCTTGCAGAAAAAACTCCTGGTTCGTTATTTAACGCTTCTACCTCTAAACCTGTATCATCTGAAAAACAATTAAATCCGTATTTTTTATAAATGAAATCCGATTTTATCGATGCATTTTCAGATAATGTTTTTCCTGTTTCATCAATATCATCAAAACAACCAATATCTCTTAACGATAAAAGTGTTATATCTTTTGGAAGTAATTTTTTAACTTCTTCCAATTTATTAGAGTTATTTGTAGCAAATACTAATTTCATCAAATTATTTTTAACAAAATTACAATTAAAATAACACAATTCATTACTTTTATCTTTTCAAAAAATAACATTTGCAGACACCTATCACATATCTAAAAGGAGTTGGTCCTATGCGAGCAGAAGCTATTCAGAAAGAACTTGGTATTAAAACCTACGAAGATTTAGCTAATTTTTTTCCGAATAGATATATCGACAGAACGCAATTTTTTAAAACAAACCAATTACACACTACAAATAGTGAGGTGCAAATTGTTGGAAAAATAACTCACATAAAGGAAATCAAACAAAAAAGAGGTAGCAGATTAGTTGCTACTTTTAGTGATGAATATGGCTCAATTGAACTGGTTTGGTTTAAAGGAGTTAAATGGATTAAAGATAATTTAAAGGTAAACACACCATATGTTGCTTTTGGTAAAGTTGCAGTCTTTAACCGACAATTTACTATTTCGCATCCGGAACTGGAATTAGTAACCGAATACAAAAAAAGTTTACGCTCCGGAATGCAGGCTATTTACCCTTCAACAGAATTATTAGCAAAAAAAGGCGTTACAAATCGTGTTATGTTTAAAATAATGCAAAATTTATTTTTGGAAATTAAGAATAAAATCGGTGAAACTTTATCTGATGAAATTATTGAAAAATTACATCTAATTTCTAAAAAGGAAGCTCTTTTTAATATTCATTTCCCAAAAAATCAAGAAGCTTTGGAAAAAGCACAATTTCGTCTAAAATTTGAAGAATTATTTTTTATTCAGTTGCAGTTAATACGAAAAAACCTCCTCCATAAAGCTAAAATTAAAGGATATAAATTTGAAAAAGTAGGCAATTATTTTAACCGGTTTTATACAGATATTTTGCCTTTTGAACTTACTAATGCTCAAAAAAGAGTGTTAAAAGAAATTCGTGCGGATTTAAATAAAAACGTCCAAATGAACCGATTACTTCAAGGAGATGTTGGCTCCGGGAAAACGATTGTCGCTCTTTTAACTATGCTTATTGCTTTAGATAATGGATTTCAAGCAACTTTAATGGCTCCAACATCCATTTTAGCAACACAACACTACGAATCAATTAAAGAATTATTAAAAAATACCGATATCAATGTTGCTTTGTTACAAGGAAGTACTAAAACTAAAGAACGAAAAATCATACACGAAAATTTAAAAAATGGCAGTTTACATATACTTGTAGGAACACATGCTATTATTGAAGACACGGTACAATTTAAAAATTTAGGATTAGCAATTATCGACGAACAACATCGTTTTGGTGTAAAACAACGTGCTAAAATGTGGCAGAAAAATAAAATTCCTCCTCATATTTTAGTTATGACCGCAACACCAATACCAAGAACTTTACAAATGAGTATTTATGGTGATTTAGATATTTCGGTAATCGATGAATTACCTCCGGGAAGAAAATCCATCAAAACAATTCATAAATACGATAGTAATCGCTTGGCTGTTTTTAAATTTTTAAAAGATGAAATTGCCAAAGGAAGACAGGTATATATCGTATATCCGTTAATACAAGAATCGGAAGCAATGGATTATAAAGATTTAATGGATGGTTACGAAAGTATTTCAAGAGAATTTCCGATACCTAAATACCAAATAAGCATTGTGCACGGTAAAATGAAACCGGAAGCTAAAGACTTTGAAATGCAACGTTTTATAAAAGGAGAGACACAGATAATGGTTGCTACTACGGTAATTGAAGTTGGCGTTAATGTGCCAAATGCAAGCGTTATGGTTATCGAAAGTGCCGAGCGTTTCGGTTTATCGCAATTACATCAATTAAGAGGTCGTGTTGGTCGTGGATCAGACCAAAGTTATTGTATTTTAATGTCGAGTTTTAAATTATCTGACGAAGCAAAATTACGTTTAAAAACCATGACAGAAACCAATGACGGATTTAAAATAGCTGAAGTGGATTTAAAGCTTAGAGGTCCCGGAAACTTAATGGGAACACAACAAAGCGGTATTTTAAATTTACGGATTGCAGATATTGTAAAAGACAGTGCCATTTTAAAATTAGCCAGAGATGCTTCAAAATACATACTTAAAAAAGATCCTAATTTAAGTCTTCCTGAAAACCGACGTATTAATTATGTCTATTCTAAAATCATTAAAAAACAAGGTATTTGGATGTATATAAGTTAAAAATACTTTTAAAAATAAAAGACCACCATTATTTATGGTAGTCTTTTATAATAAGTATCAATCTTAATAATCTTATTTTGCTATTCTAATTTTTTTACCTACGATTAAGGTATTGTCTTTCATACCGTTTAAATTTCTAATAAATTCCGGACTTACTTTATACTTCAAAGAAATACGATAAAGTGTTTCTCCTTTTTGCACAACGTGGTATTTACCATCTTTAGAAACTGCATTTTCTTGTTTAACAGGAACTTCTTCCGTTTTAACATTTTCCTTAGGAGTTTCTTTCACTTCCTCTGTTGTCGTTTCTGTTTTAACAGCATCATCTTCAATAGCCTTTTGAACTTCTGCAACATCAGATGTGTCTTCTGCAACGATTGAGTTGTCTGCCAAATTTGGCTTTTCTGTAATTGCATTTGGTCTTTCGCCATTAATTTGTTTTAGCTTCACTTTAAGTAAAGAAGAATAAAACTCTGTTTCAATACGTTTAATATCAGCCTGCATTTTTGATAATTTTACTACAGTTGCAACCGGAGGAAACCCTTTGTAATTAAGTGTTAACCAGTTAGTTTGCTTTCCTTTACGATCTTCAATAGAACCAATATCAAAAGTGCTTTTTACCATTCCTACAACATCCGGATTGGTTAATGCAATGGTGGATATTAAACTACTTTTATAATTTTCGATATAATTTAAAAATTCATCACCTTCATTAGAGATTTCATCTCCATTAAAGAATAATTCATCTACAAACTCAGTAGATTCTTTTTCTTTAACGACTTTTTTTAAATCTGCCAAATAGTTATTAAAAGTATTGCTTATTTCGTGAACTTTATCCGCAGTTTCTTTAAAACGTGCAAATTCTTCATCATTCTTAGCTTTATTGTAAATCACATCCAATAACGTTCCATTTTTAATGGAATTAATTTCGTTAGATTCTTCAATTTTGTTATTCATTTTTTCAAATGAAGATAACTCTTTTTTATCCTTACACGAATAAAAAAACACGAATGATAACAGTGTAAATGTTAAAAATGCTCTTTTCATAAGCAAATAGTTATTAGTTAATTAATATCCCTCTTAATGTGCAAACATATGAAATTATTTTTAATTAACCGTTATAATTACTTAATAATTTTGATTTTAAGTATTTGTCCTATTGCAATTGCATTAGAATCTAAGTTGTTAATTTTTAAAATTTCAGCAACTTTCATATTGTTTTTACGTGCAATAGAATATATGGTATCTCCTTGTTTTACAACATATTTACTGTATAATTCGGTTTTATTATTACTAACAATCTTATTATCAACATCATACATATACAATTCTTGCCCTACAGAAATATCATTTGTAGTAAGATGATTAAATTTTTTGAGATCTTCCACCGAAATATTATTTGCTCTTGAAATTGCATATAAGGTTTCTCCTGCTCCAACAATATGAATTTGTTTGTTATTAATAAATATTTTATCCGATTTTGGTTTTACTTCTTTTGTTATCACTTTTTTCGGAATCCTTGTTTTTGATTCGGATTTATCTTTAACAATGTCTTCGCTATTAGGCATATCTGCTATTTCATTTTCATTATAACTATCACCTAAAACCAAATTATCAAAATAGTATAATTCATAATCTTCGATAAGTGAAATCAATTTTTGTGGATATTTTTTATCTGTTGCGTAACCTGATTTTCGTAGACCTCTCGCCCATCCACGATAATCATTTGGTGGTAATTTAAAAAGATTTTCATACCTTTTTTTATGTACCAAAAACAAGGAATGATCTCTAAAGGAAGATTCGGCATGTTCATATTTTCTGAAACATTCGCCTTTTGCATCATCATCGTGATAAACACGACCTCCATTCCATGCTTTATGACATTTAATACCAAAATGATTATTTGCATTTGTGGTTAATATACTCTGACCGTAACGAGATTCTAATAAACCTTGAGCTAAAGTAATACTTGCCGGAATTTTATAATTTTCCATTTCATGAATGGCAATTGCTCCGTATTTTTTAATATAAGCTATTTTTTTATCCGAAAGATCTGTTCTATCTTTATACAAATCATCCAATAATTGTGATGAGAATTCAGTTTTATTATTGGAAACATCAATTCTTACAACAGGTCGCTTACTTGTAGGTTTTATCGTTTTGACCTTCGTTTTGTTATTAGCATCAATTCTAGTTCTTCTTACCACCGAAGAATGTTTTCTTTTATGTTTTTTATAAGTTGTATTTTTATGTGAACCACAGCTCATTAAAAAAACACTAGTTAGAATAAGGGAAAATATCTTTTTCATTTTAAATATATAATAAGGGTTTATTTTTTATTTGTAATTTTTGGTTCATTGCTTTAATTCCTTGCAAACCTCCTGTATGAATGGCTAAAATTTCTGTTCCTTTTTTAAAAAAATCAGCTTCTATTAATTTTTCTATTCCATAAAACATTTTAGCGGTATAAATTGGATCTAAAGGGATTTTATATTTATTGTAAAAATCATTGATAAAACGAATCAATTCGTTATTTATTTTAGCAAAACCTCCAAAATGGAAATCATGTATCCATTGATGATTTTTAGTATTATGAATATATGGCTGAATTTCTCTCTCTAAAAAATCGCCTTTTAGAGCAGGAAATCCGAGTACTTTTTGCTTCGGTTTAACCGAATTTATGATACCGGAAATCGTACCTCCTGTTCCGCTTGCAACACAAATATAATCATATTTTTTATCACTTTCATCTAAAATTTCTTCACAACCTTTTACAGCCAAAGTATTTGTTCCGCCTTCGGGAATAAGGTAAAAATCGCCAAATTCATTTTTTAATTGCTCGATAAATAATAACTCGTTTTTTTTACGATAGTCACTTCGTTTAACGAACTTTAATTCCATTGAGTTTTTATGTGCAAAATTTAACGTTGGATTGGTATTTACGGTATGCTTAAAATCTTTAGCGAGCTCATTTCCACGGATAATTCCGATGGTCTTAAATCCGAATTCTTTACCAGCAAAAGCCGTTGCCGATATGTGGTTGGAATATGCTCCTCCGAAAGTTAATAAAGTGTTTTTATTTTGATTTTTAGCTTCTAAGATATTGTATTTCAGTTTCCTGAATTTATTTCCTGAAATAATAGGATGTAACAAGTCTTCGCGTTTAACGCTTAATCTTACGCCTTTTTTTTCATACACAAACTGATTTATACTGCCTTTTTTATCGAAAATCATTGTTTATTCTTTTAGCAATTTTCCGTCTTTCATTTGTAGTTTTCTATCGGTCATATTTGCCAACTCTTGGTTGTGCGTAACGATTACAAAGGTCTGGTTAAATTTATCGCGTAGTGTAAAAAACAGTTGATGCAATTCTTTTGCCGAAGCCGAATCTAAATTACCGCTTGGCTCATCTGCAAATATCACTTTTGGGTCATTTATCAACGCTCTTGCTACTGCAACACGTTGTTGCTCGCCACCTGACATTTCATTTGGTTTGTGATGTATTCGTTTGGAAAGATTTAAAAAATCTAATAATTCTTTTGCCTTTTCTTCGGTTTCTTCTTTTGGCTTTCCGGCAATAAAAGCAGGAATACAAACATTTTCAAGAGCTGTAAATTCCGGTAATAATTGATGAAATTGAAAGATAAACCCTATATTTTGATTTCTAAAATTAGATAATTGTTTATCTGATAAGGCTAAAATATTAGTATCATTAATTTTTAAAGCGGCATTTTTTTTATTCTCCGGTTGATCTAAAGTTCCTAAAATTTGCAATAAAGTAGTTTTACCTGCTCCGGAAGGACCTACAATAGAAACCACTTCGCCTTTTTTTATGTGAAGATTTACATCTTTTAAAACTTGTAAATCACCATATTTTTTATGAATGTGGTTTGCTTTTATCATTCTTTCTTTTTAAAAAGACAAATTTAAACTATTTATTGGACTGTGCAAGGTGTAAAAAAACGTAAAAACACTTTACCAAAGTTGGTAAAGTGTTTTTTTTTATGAATATAACAAAACTATCTATAATACTTCAATTCATTTTCTAATTGAATAATTTCCTTTTTTAAAGTATCAATTTTTTGAAGTAAATTATTAATCACATCTAATCCTTCTACATTAATATCTAAATCATAATGTAAACGTATAAATTTTTCGATTACCGGCAATTCTTCATTTTCGATATAAAGTTCATCGTCAATTGCTGTTAAATGTATTAACTCAAATTGGTTTAACGAATCAACAAACGATGTTGGTACTTCGTATAATTCACAAAATTTTTCTAATTTT
Source organism: Flavobacteriaceae bacterium (assembly GCA_026988395.1). Taxonomy (GTDB): domain Bacteria; phylum Bacteroidota; class Bacteroidia; order Flavobacteriales; family Flavobacteriaceae; genus S010-17. Next base: position 10,736 of record JALSLI010000045.1, read on the forward strand.
AAAATATCTTTATCGCTCATCGTTTCTTATTTTTTATTTCTTAATGCTGCCAATTTTTTAAACAATTCTTTTTCTTCCTCAGATAGATTTGTAGGTATTTTAATATGATAAGTTATAATTAAATCGCCAAACTGATCTTTTTTCTTATACACAGGGAAACCTTTTCCTTTCAATTTTACTTTAGTTCCGTTTTGTGTTTCGGGTTTTACTTTTAATTTCACTTTTTTACCGAAGATATCAATGATTACTTCTCCTCCTAAAATTGCAGTATATAAATCTAAATCTACATCTAAGTATAAATTACTACCTACACGTTTAAATTTAGTGTTATTTTTAATACGGAAAGTAATGTATAAATCGCCATTTGGTCCGCCGTTAATTCCTTTTCCACCATGTCCTTTAATTTTTATGGTTTGTCCGTCTTCAACTCCGGCAGGAATGGTTAAACGTATTTTTTTTCCATTAACGGTTAAAGTTTGCTTCTGACTTTTATAGACATCCGATAAATTTAAGTGTAGTTCAGCATTAAAATCTTGTCCTCTAAATTTTGCTGTTCTTCTTCCTCCACCAGCTCTGCCTCCTGCTGCTCCACCAAACATTTGCTCAAAGAAATCGGAATAATCACCTTGACCACCACCTCCTGAAAATCCGCCAAAAGGATTACCTCCTCCGGCACTTCCTGCGTAGCGAGCGTACTGTGCTTGTTGTGCTCGTTGTTTTTCTATCTCATCGGCATGTTTCCAATCTTTACCGTATTTATCGTATTTTTTACGATTTTCCGGATTGCTAAGTACCTCATTAGCTTCGTTAATTTCTTTAAATTTTTTCTCAGCCGTTTTATCGTTAGGATTTACATCCGGATGGTATTTACGAGCCAATTTACGATACGCTTTTTTAATGTCTTTTTCGGTTGCATTTTTATTTATGCCTAATACTTTATAGTAATCTACAAACTCCATTCTAATCTATTTTTTTCAAATTTAATACTATTTTCTTAACCTTTCAAACAATTTTAATAAAACCTATTCTATTTTTCTTTATAAAAGATAAGCGAGATTTCTCTCGCTTATCATATAAAATCATACTTTTAACCCCTCAATTATATCATATGATTTTAAGAAACTTTAATTTGTTTTACCGGTTTTGGTTTTGCTTCTTCTTTTTTAGGTATCTTAATTTCTAAGATTCCATTTTTATAAGTTGCTTTTATTTTGTCTCCTTCAACCAATTCAGGCAAATTGAAAGATCTTGTAAAAGATTCATAACTAAATTCTTTTTTAGTAAAGTTGTCTTCCTCTTCTACATTTTCAACTTTTTTCTCTGAAGAAACGGTTAAAACATCATTATTTAACTCAATTACAAAATCATCTTTTTTGTATCCAGGAGCTGCAAAATCTAATAAATATGCATCATCAGTCTCTTTAATGTTAACTGCCGGTAATGTTGTATTTGTATTTGAATAGTTTTTATTTAACCAAGAATCAAACTCAGTGTCAAAAAAACGATTAAATACTTGTGGTATTTGGTTTTGATATTTTACTAGTGTCATAATTCTAAATATTTTTAAGGTTAAACTTCTTTTTATAATTTCAATTGTTCAATTGGATATTAGCAAATAGTATTCCATACTAAAAATTACGACTTTTTGACATATTATAATACTTCTAATTGTCATTTTGTCTTATTTATAAATAATTTCACGATTCATCCTTGAAATTAGACAATTCGGTATTTCTCTTTTTAACAAAACTGTATAATTTGAGTTATTTGCAGTAGAAATTTTAAAACAAACATATTATGACACGTATTTTAATTACAACCGTATTATTTCTTTTTAGTTTATTTGCTAAAGCACAAGAAAAACCATCAAGCAACAACCAAATCAATGTAATTGTTAAACATATCACTTCCGATAACGGAAAAATCTATTTTGCTTTGTATGATAAAAACGGATTCTCACCAAGAAAACCTCTTGCAAAAGCCACTTGTGAAGTCAAAAACCAAACAGCTAATGTACATTTTGATGCTGTTCCTAATGGAAACTATGCAATATTGTGCTTTTTGGATGAAAATAACAATAAACGATTGGATTTTAACACTACAAACGGCAGACCTTTAGAATTATACGGCATTAGTAATAATCCGGTTTTATTTGGTCCGCCACAATTTGAACAAGCAAAATTTAACGTAAAAGATAGTAATATTTTTGTTTATATATTTTTACAATAAAATTTAAAAGCTTAGCTTTCTCATCTTAATATTTTTTTTAAAAATGAAATACAACATCACAAAATCCGCTTTTATCGTTGGTTCAGCAATCTTTTTTATTGAAAGATTGCTAACACCAAATGGATTTAATCATCCTGTTAAAGATTTAATTGTTGTTTTTTTGATTATGCAATTATACTCTTTTACCATAAGCATTATTAATTATTTGTATTTCAAATTTTTAGATAAATTTTATAAATGGAATGAAGAACCTTTAAAAAGATTAATATATGGAAGTATTGGCTCCATAATTCTCACTTTTATATGTATTGTCTTACTTCGTTTGGTAGTAGTTTATACTTTTGACCATGGCACATTTCAAGATTTTTTAAACACTGACAAAAGTTATTACATTTTTAGTATTATCATTTCTGTAAATGTGTTAATTATCATACACGCCATTTATTTTTTTAAGGCATTTACCAACAAAAAAATAAAAGAACATAAAACTGTAAGCGAAATACAATCGGCAAAATATGAAAGTTTAAAAAATCAATTAGATCCACACTTTTTATTTAATAGTCTTAATGTCTTGACTTCTTTGATCGAAGAAAATCCGGAGTTAGCCGAAAAATTTACTACCAAACTAGCTAAAATTTATCGTTATGTCTTAGAACAAAAAAATGAAGATTTAATTCCGCTTTCAAAAGAATTATCCTTTGCAAAAGATTATATGGATTTATTAAAAATTCGTTTTGAAAATAGTATTGCACATCAAATTCCGAATACAATAAGCAATGAAAATTTTAAAATCATTCCGTTATCCTTACAATTATTATTGGAAAATACAATTAAACACAACCAATTATCAGATAACCACAAACTCTTTATAAAAATATACGAAGAAAATGGTTATTTAGTTATTGAAAATAATAAAACTCCTAAAACCAATATAGAAAAAAGCACAAAAATAGGTTTGCAAAATATTATTAATCGCTATAAAAATTTAACCGAAAAACCGGTAATCATAGAAAATAAAACAACTTTATTTAAAGTAAAAATACCATTATTAACCAAAAAATCACATATTATGAACACAAATCACTACAAAGAAGAACGCTATTTTCAAGCAAAAGAAAAAGTTAGAAATATGAAAGAATTTTACTACAACTTATTGTCTTATTGCATTATCATTCCTTTTTTATTTTTTATTTGGTATAAATTTACACCAAATACAATTCAATGGTTTTGGTTTCCGGCTTTTGGTTGGGGAATCGGTTTGTTATTTAAAGCGATAAAAACATTTGATTTACTGCCTATTTTTAACGAGAATTGGGAAAAGAAAAAAATACAATCTATTTTAGAACAAGATGATAACGAGGTAAAATTTTAAACTATGAATGCTATCATTATAGAAGACGAAAAACCTGCTGCCAGAAGATTGCATCGAATGCTAAATAAAAACGGTATTGAAATTAACACGATGTTACATTCAGTACAAAGTAGTATTGAATGGCTTTTAAACAACCCAAAACCGGATTTAATCTTTTTAGATATTCAACTATCTGACGGTTTGTCTTTTGAAATTTTTGAAGAGGTTACCATAGATTCTTCCATTATTTTTACTACGGCTTATGACGAATATGCCTTAAAAGCATTTAAACTGAATAGTATCGATTATTTGTTAAAACCTATCGATGAAGACGAACTAAAAAATGCCTTAACACAATACGATAAACAACATAAAAATACCGGATTAAATTTGGCACAAATACAATCACTTTTTAAGATTAATAATCCGTACAAAAAATACAAAAAAAGGTTTAGTATTAAAGTTGGACAACATCTTAAAATCATCAATACATCAGATATTATTTGCTTTTATAGTGAGGATAAAACAACTTATATTAAAACCAAAGAAAACCGAGATTATATCGTAGAAAAAAGCTTAGATGACTTAGAACGAGAATTATCACCACAAACATTTTTTAAAATCAATCGGAAAATTATTATAAACATAAACTCCATTGACGATATTATAAGTTATTCTAATAGTAGATTGAAACTCAAAATTCCTTTTTTTAATAATTTTGAAGCAATTGTAAGTCGCGAAAAAGTAAAAGATTTTAAAAAATGGTTAGAAAGCTGATTACAAGCTATTTATAAACATTAAATTCTTAGCTTCACTCCTATTTATCGCTTCGTTCTGAATGACATTTTTTTTTTACTTTGACGGTTACATTAATAAAAAATACATTGTCATCTAATGTTTGTAGATACAAAAAAGTATAATAAATTTAGCTGATTACTTTACTAAAATAACATTTTTAATCTCCGGAACGTGTTGTTTAATAGTAGCTTCAACTCCGGTAACTAAGGTCATTTTATTAATAGAACAATCTGTACAAGCTCCTAAAAATTTTATGGAAACCGTATCTTGCTCTACCGAAACCAAATCTACATCACCACCATCTTTTATAAGATATGGGCGAATTTCTGCCAATGCCTTTTCAACTTGTTTGGTTAAATTATCTTCTATCATTTAGAATCATTCTTAATTAGAAAACAAATGTACACTATTTTTTTGTTTTTGAGGTTAAATAATTATAGGATTTGTCTGTTTACAAACCCTATAATTATAAAAATATTCAAAAAATAATTACCAAGCAAACAGTGGTAATTCTTTCATCATTCCTTTTACATTTTTGGCAACGGATTTTAATATTTTCTCGTCATCAGGATTTTCAATTACCTGATCTATATATTTTACAATCACATCCATATCCGATTCTATTAAACCTCTTGTAGTAATTGCTGCTGTTCCAACACGAATCCCGGAAGTGATAAAAGGCGATTTATCATCAAACGGAACCATATTTTTATTTACGGTAATATCGGCTTTTACCAAAGCATTTTCGGCTTCTTTACCGGTAATATTTTTATTGCGTAAATCAATTAACATCATATGGTTATCGGTTCCTCCGGAAATAATTTTATAGCCTCTTTTAACAAATGCTTTTGCCATTGCTTCTGCATTTTTTTTCACTTGAATTTGATAAAATAAAAAATTATCTTTTAAAGCCTCACCAAAAGCAACAGCTTTGGCTGCAATGATATGCTCTAGTGGTCCGCCTTGCATTCCCGGAAAAATAGCCGAATTTAATAACGTGGACATCTTTTTTAAACTGCCGTTTTTTAATTTTAATCCAAATGGATTTTCAAAATCTTTTCCCATCATAATCATTCCTCCTCTTGGACCTCTTAAAGTTTTATGAGTCGTGGTGGTTACAATATGGCAATGTGGCAATGGGTCGTTTAAAATTCCTTTGGCAATTAAACCGGCAGGATGCGAAATATCAGCCATTAATAAAGCACCAACTTTATCGGCAATTTCTCTAAACTTTTTAAAATCCATATCACGCGAATAAGCAGAAGCTCCGGCAATAATCAATTTAGGTTGATGTTCTAATGCTGTTTTTTCTAAAGCATCGTAATCTATCGTTCCGGTTTCTTGATTTACACCATACGAAACAAAATTATACAGTTTTCCTGAAAAATTTACAGGTGAACCATGCGTTAGATGTCCACCATGCGAAAGATCAAATCCTAAAACGGTATCTCCGGGTTTTAAAACGGCAAAATAAACTGCTGCATTTGCTTGCGAACCTGAATGTGGCTGAACGTTTACATACTCGGCATTAAACAATTCTTTTGCTCTATCTATTGCTAATTGCTCTACTTGATCAACTACTTCACAGCCTCCGTAATAACGTTTATTTGGATACCCTTCGGCATATTTATTGGTTAAAACCGAACCTGCAGCTTTTAAAACGTTTTTGCTTACAAAATTCTCGGAAGCAATTAACTCCAAACCGTTTTTTTGCCTTTTTTTCTCCTTTTTTATTAACTTACTAATCTGTTTGTCTCTTTTCATTTTATAATTAAATTAGTTGGAATGAATAAATTTCTTCAAAAATACAATTTTCCTTTTGTATATATCAATTTTACCTATATATTTGATGAAAATTTTATAAACTCATATCTTAAAAATATATGCAAATCACAGCAAATAATCCGGACAGAAAATCGTGGCTTCCTGTTGCAGAAAACTCCGATTTCCCAATACAAAACATTCCTTTTGGTGTTTTTTTAACCAAAGATGATATTACAACAATAGGTACACGAATTGGTGATTTTGCCATTGATTTATCGGCTTTACACCAACTTGGTTACTTTGAAGACATTCCGTTAACTGATGATATGTTTATGCAAGATTCTCTAAATGATTTTATATCAGATGGCAGAAAAACTTGGCGTTTGGTTAGAAACCGAATTGCCGATATTTTTGATATTGAAAATAAAACACTTCAAAATAACGACAAACACAAGGATGTTATTATCTTTAAAATGGAAGATGTAGAAATGTTATTACCGGTAGATATTGGTGATTATACCGATTTTTATTCCAGTAAAGAACATGCAACTAATGTTGGAATGATGTTTAGAGACCCTGAAAATGCACTACTTCCAAATTGGTTACATATGCCAATTGGCTATCATGGTAGAGCTTCATCTGTAGTCGTATCAGGAACTGATATTCACAGACCAAAAGGACAATTAATGCCTGCCGATGCAAAATCACCTATTTTTGGTCCGTCAAGATTATTAGATTTTGAATTGGAAATGGCTTTTGTAACAACCGATGTAAATCACCTTGGAGAAACTATTAGTATTGATGAAGCCGAAGATTATATATTCGGAATGGTACTTTTTAACGATTGGTCTGCTCGCGATATTCAGAAATGGGAATATGTGCCATTAGGTCCTTTTTTAGGAAAGAATTTTGCTTCGACAATATCACCTTGGATTGTTACAATGGATGCCTTAGAACCGTTTAGAACTAAAAGTCCGATTCAAAATCCAAAACCGCTACCATATTTAAGACAAAGTGGAAAACATGCATTTGATATTCACCTGCAAGCAGCTATTCAACCGGAAAATAGTGAAGAAACAATTGTTTCAAACACCAATTTTAAATATATGTATTGGACGATGAATCAACAATTAACACATCACACCATTAATGGATGTAATGTACGATCAGGTGATTTAATGGGTTCCGGAACGATTTCAGGACCAACAAAAGACAGTTACGGATCTATGTTAGAACTCTCTTGGCGAGGTACAAATCCGATTCGCTTAAAAGACGGCTCAAAACGTAAATTTATTGAAGATAACGACACCATAATTATGCGTGGCTTTTGTAAAAATGACAAAGTGCGGATAGGTTTTGGCGAATGTAAAGGGAAATTACTTCCTGCCAAATAGAAAACTTTTTCTTTTAAACTTTTTAAATCCTCAATAAATTGAGGATTTTTTTTATCTTTTATCAGGATTTCAGTATCTTTGAACAAACTGAAAAAGAAAACAAATCATGAAAAAAAATCTTATCTACTTACTACTTATTTCATTTATTTTAAGCTCTTGTAGCGGTACACAAAAAACAAAAAGTGCAATATCTTCGGGTAATTATGATATGGCTTTTGATAACGCTATTACAAAGTTAAACAAAGATAAAAAGAAATATGCAAAACAAATTCCACTTCTTAAAGAAGCATACGAAAAAGCAAATGCCAAAGATTTAGCTACTATTAACAAATTAAAAAAGCAAAATACCGTTGATGCCTTAAAAAACATCTATAAAAAATACATGAATTTAGATGTGAGACAAGATGAAATAACGCTTTTAGAACCTCTAAGTTATGATGGAAAAACTTATGAATTTAAGAAAAAAGATTATAGTAACGATATTTCAAAAGCGAAGAAAGATTATTCCGATAAGCTTTTTCAACAAGCCTCACCTCTATTAAACGGAACAAAACAAGACGCAAGAAAAGCATACGAAATATTGAGTAAAATTCAAGTTATAAATCCCAATTATCGTAGTGATTTAAACCAATTAATTCAAAAAGCACAAAATAAAGGCATGCAATATGTATTGGTTAAATTTAAAAACAACATTGCCAACCAACTTAACGACTCTACCTCTTTGGCTATTCTTAAAAATTTCGCTTCTTTAAACACAGGGAATTTCGCTAATAAATGGATTACCTTTCATGATAAAAAGAATTATAATATTACATACGATTATCAAACTGATATTTCATTAGATAAAATCACTCGAATTCCGGAAAAATTAAACACGCAAAAAGTGCCACAAGAAAAAGAAATTCAAACCGGTTGGAATTATAAATACGATGCCAACGGGAATGTAATGAAAGATAAAGATGGCAATGACATCAAAACACCAAAAATGGAAAAAGTACGAGCAGAAGTGACACTATATCAACAAATAAAATCGACTACATTAGACGGAAAACTGTCTTTAAAAGATTTAAAAACAGGTAAAGTTTTAGGTACAACTCCTGTACAAAGTGAAGCAAAATTAGAAAACATCTATGCAACTTATAAAGGAAACCCAAAAGCAATCGACCAAAAATATTACGATGCTTTAAAAAACAAAAAGAAACAATTTCCTGATGATACTGCCTTCACCAAATTTGCTCTACAGACTTTTAAAGAAAAAATTGAGGCTATTTTGAGTAAACAGCAATGGTAATTTTGGCACAATGCTTGAAATACCTGTAAAACCGTTTCTAAATTAAACGGTTTTTTTATTAATCCTTTAAAACTAAGATTATGAAAAAAATTACCATTTTATTCGCTTTTATTTTTTTGATGTTATCTTGTAACACTTCAAAAAAAATACAAAAACAAATCGCAACCGGTAGTTACGATTACGCCATTGAATATGCTGTAAAAAAATTACGTAAAAATCCAGATAAAAAAAAGAAACAACCAATTATCAAAATGCTCGAAAAAGCATATGATAAAGCTGTTGAACGAGATTACCGAAATCTGGAAAAATATAAAATAGACAGCAATCCTTCTGTAATAGAAAATATTTATAATACATATATAAATTTGGATAATAGACAAGAAAAAATCCGTCCGTTATTGCCATTGTATATTAAAGATGAAAATAGAAATGCACTATTTATCTTTAGAGATTATAAGCAAGACATAGAAGACAGTAAAAACTCATTATCCGATTATTTATACGCTAATGCGAAAAAATTATTGGCAAAAAACGACAAACAAAGTGCCAGAAAAGCATACGACGATTTAAAATACCTGGATAAAATTAATCCTAATTTTAAAGATGTAGAAGACTTGTTGAAAATAGCACATTTTAAAGGAACCAATTTTGTAAATGTCGTTTTAATTAATGATACACAACAAATTATACCAATGCGATTAGAACAAGACTTACTGGATTTTAATGCATACGGATTAGATAAATTTTGGACTAGATTTGATGCTCCAAAACAAGAAAATATTAATTACGACTATCAATTATCTTTACTTTTTAAGCAAATTGATATTAGTCCGGAACGTATCATAGAAACCAAAATACCAATTAGTAAAACCATAAAAGACGGCTTTGAATATCTTTTAGATAGTAACGGACACATAAAATTAGATAGTTTGGGTAATAAAATAAAAGTCGATAAATTTATTGATGTAAATGCAGACTTCTATAAAATTCACCAAGAAAAAGCGAGTCATATTGTTGGTGAAGTAAGCCTTACAGATTTAAAAAGCAACCAAGAAATAGATAACTTCCCTATTGAAAGCGAATTTATTTTTGTTAATGATTTTGGCGAATTAGACGGCGATAAAAGAGCTTTAAACGCTGAACAATTAGAATTGCTAAATCATAGAGAAATCCCTTTTCCGTCTAACGAACAAATGGTTTACGATACAGGCGAAGATTTAAAACAAAAATTAAAAGCCATTATTGATGATTTGGATATTTAATTTAAATTCTGTTTAATAGAAACCATCTAAACAAAAAAAACTTCGGCGTCGCTAAAGCGACGCCAAAGTTTTTAATTATAATCTTTAATTTTATTGACTTATTAATTTAATTTCTGTATATTTACCCTTTAAAATTAAGGATATGGAACAATTTAAAGGTAAAAACTTACTAAACTTTGTAAAAGAAC